>NZ_AULI01000010.1 GCF_000425205.1 Pontibacillus halophilus JSM 076056 = DSM 19796
CGTTGATTTTCCTTCCGAAGACGAATCAACTCATTTTCTTCAGGAGTGCGATTGTCCTTCTCTTTAAAGGACCCGGACTTCTCAAATCGGCTCACCCAATTATCAAAGGTAGAAGGATTCAGCTCGTACTCTTCAATAATCTGTTTCCTAGGTTTACCGTTCTGATAAAGCTGGACCATCTGCTTCTTAAACTCCTCTGTGAACGTACGTCTGGACCTCTTAGTCATGGTCAGTGCTCCTCGCTATTTGAATTGAGATAAGTTTACCTGACCTTAATTTACATGTCCAATTTAGTGTAGCCTATCCATAAAGCCCATATAGGTATAATTACAAAGAACTCTGGGGCAACCCAAGTCTCGTCAGTGTAGTTCTCACCAATAGCCCCCCAGCAAAGAAAGTAGATAGAAGTATGGCAATTAAACCAGTGAAAATCGTGTTAAGGACATATGCGACCTTTATTTTCTTCAAAACAATCCCACCCCTCTCTATAATGTACGGACAAACTTTTATAAAGATTCATAACCAGTAAACTTCATTTATCGAAACTAAGTCTTCCGCAATCCTGCCCATTACTTAAAGACTCAACATCAAGATACTCACTATCAACAACAATCTTTACCAGAGCCTAACAGTAAGAATAGCCTAAATAAAATACAGGAACGAAATAGATTGGTATAGAAGCTATTGATAAACGATGTCAAAGGGCAGGAGGTGAATTCGGCCATGCTAGGTCACTATATTCAATATTGGCAAGAGTATTGTCAGGAAGAAAATTTGATAGGGATTGGTTCAACTAGAAAGGCATACAGAGTCTCGTCTTATGTGATTAAAGTCAACATACATCCGCTTGGATTCGTTCAATCCAGCAAAGAGTTCGAAATCTATCATTCTATGAAGAATCGGGAACTCCACCACTTTCTGGCTGAGACGCTTTACTTAACGGAAGACTTTGTTATCCAGAGGTATTATCCTCCGTTGCCACTTCAGAATAATCAGTCTTACGATGTAACAGAAGATGCGCTACCTCAATTCCATACAGTAGCATTTAAGGATTTACTATCCACTTTAGACAAGGAGTTTGACTCTTTTGATTTAAAGGATAGCAGCAATTATGGATGGAACGATGAGGGGCAACCTGTATTAGTCGATTATGGTATGACAAAGGAAGTATATGAAAGGCAGTGGGTTCCTCTAGCTGAGTCTGGCGAACTGCCCCAAATTGAAATGAGCGAGTGTACGTCCTGTGGATTGGTAAAGGAGCTGCGCATGTACGGTTCTGGAGATGCCGATAAGAGATGCTATTCTTGTGGAAAGCAATAATTCTCGTACAACAAGACAATCAATGCGTTCCAATCCTTTTTGACAGACGGTTATTGTGGAATACTCCCATAAAAAGGAGTGAGTCCATGGCTTTTGATTACGATCTAGACTTTGACACGATTGATTTCCGTGAATCCCCTGAGCTATATCGGGTTGGCAGAGGGGAACAGGGTGTACTAATGGTTGAACCGTATAAGAGTGAAATCTTGCCCCATTGGAGATTCAAAACTCCTGAGATCGCGAAGGAATCATCAGAGAAAATCTATGAACTCTTTGAGGCATATAAAGGACAGGATGATTTCGTAGGAATGGATATGGCACGTAAATTTATACAAATGGGATATACGCGTTCTAGAAGGTATGCGAATTATAAAGGTGGCAAGAAATACGACAAAGACGGAAATGTGAACGAACGTGATATTGACGAAGAGAAAGCAGCGTCTGCTCGAATCTTTGAAGAAAAGTGGAAGCAAATCCGCAACGATGAAACGTATTTAGAGAAGAAGAAACAACACCAAAAACAGTACGGCTAAGGGGAGTTTATTACCGCTCCCCCTCTTTGCTGTACCCAATAACACCTCGACATATCGTTAAGTGTACGTTAAACGATTCATCGACAACGACTAGATCGGCGTCCTTACCTACCGCAATACTTCCTTTCCGATTCAATACACCAAGTTGCTTCGCTGCATTGGATGAAGCCATTTCAGCAAGCTGATGCAAGGAAGGCTTGCACAATTGGTTCATCCGTCGAACCGCTTCGTTCATTTTGAGAACGCTCCCTGCTAAAGTACCATCCTCTAGCGTGGCTTTGCCATCTTTCACCGTCACTGGTTGGCCACCAAGTTCATAATCCCCATCTCTTAAGCACTTAGCCCTCATAGCATCCGTGATGAGCATCAGTCCTTTAGACGTTTTATTCTGGTAAGCGAGCTCCACTGCCTCATCTACGGCATGCATGCCATCAACAATTAACTCTGCCATGATGTCCTCTTTGAGGAACGTGGCACCTACCACACCAGGCTCCCTATGAAGGAAGCCACTCATCTGATTATAGAGATGGGTAACTTGCGTCGCACCTCTGTCAATTGCCTTGAGGACTTCCTGATAGGTGGCATTGGAATGACCGATGGAGGCTACGATGTTTCGTTCAGTTAAATAGCGTGTGAGTTCGAGTCCTCCCTCTCGTTCTGGAGCGAGAGTTACGACGCGGATGCCATTGCCGCTTGTCTTCTCCATTTCTTTAAAGAGCTCTATGTTTGGAGAAATGATGTGCTCGACTGGCTGAGCACCTGCTTTCTCTGGAGAGAGGAACGGACCTTCCAAGTGAACACCTAATAGTTCCGCTTCCCCGTTCCTCTTCTGACTAGAGCGATAAGCAGCTGCACAAGATAGCGCCTCCTGTATTGCGGACAAGGATTGCGTCATGGTCGTCGCTAAGTAACTCGTAGTTCCTTCTTTAGGCAAAGCCTGACTAATCGCGCTCAGTGCAGATTCCGTGGCATCCATTACGTCATACCCTGCCGCTCCATGAATGTGGTCGTCAATAAAGCCAGGTAGTAACGTGAAGGATTCGCCTTCGTATTGAAAGACTTTGTGAGTTTCTGCATCAATATCGGTCTGTATCTTTTCAATGACACCATCCTTCACGAGCAAGTCACCTTGTATCAGGTCTCCACCCTCTTGAACAATGGTCATATTCTTGAACAAGATTGTCTCGGACATAGCCGCTCCTCCTTTATGCACCATATAGAAAAACCAGGACCTATGCGGATCCTGGTTGTCTCTTCATTATTGTACCGTATCTTCTTCTTTTGCTTCTGGAATTCCTGGCTGTTGTTCTTTCGTCCACGTGCTTGTTGCAGGAATCTTCGAGTAATCGGCACGATACGCATATTTCTGTGCGATTTCCGTTACTTCTTGAAGAAGTCCTGTATCAAGCGTCGTTGGGTTCAACCCTTTCGATAAGAACAAGTCATTCTTAACGTGAAGGTCGTTCTCAGGTGCTTCTTTACGCGGGTTGGATACGTACGCAATTTCACCACTCGCCATTTCGCTCACGAGCTTGGCTAGATCATTCACTCGGTGTGTCTCTGTCATTTGGTTGAAGATCATAACACGTTCTTCAAGACCTGGTGCGTTGTCAATGGCAAGTTCAATACAGCGAACTGTATCTTGGATATGAATGAAGGCACGAGTTTGTCCACCTGTACCATGAACAGTAATTGGGTACCCAACAGCTGCTTGCATAAGGAAGCGGTTCAAGACTGTACCGTAGTCCCCATCATAGTCAAAGCGGTTGATTAAACGCTCGTCCATGTTCGTCTCAGCAGTATTTGTTCCCCATACAATTCCTTGGTGAAGGTCTGTCACACGAACACCGTCATTCTTATTGTAGTATTGGAACAACAGTTGGTCTTGTGTCTTCGTCATATGGTAAACTGAGCCTGGGTTGGTTGGGTAAAGAATTTGCTGCTCTACACGCTCACCAGATTCTGTTTTCACTTCTACATCTAGGTAGCCTTCTGGAATCTTCATTCCAGCTGTACCATACCCATACACCCCCATCGTTCCAAGGTGCACAAGGTGAATATCAAGACCCGATTCAACAATTGCACAAAGGACGTTATGAGTCGCATTTAAGTTATTGTTAACCGTGTAACGTTTATGTTTTGGAGATTTCATAGAATAAGGAGCAGAACGTTGTTCAGCAAAGTGTACGATTGTATCTGGCTTTTCTGTTTCAAGAACGTTCAGGAACTCTTCGTATTCTTCTGCAAGGTCGACATTATAGAAGCCAATCTTCTTACCAGAAACCTCTTCCCAAGCCTTCAATCGTGTTCCCATTGGTTGGATTGGAGTTAAGGATTCCGCTTCTAGTTCATTATCAATATTGCGTCGTGAAAGGTTGTCGACGACGATGACCTCATGACCTACATTTGATAAATGTAAGCTTGTTGGCCAGCCACAGAAGCCGTCTCCCCCTAGCACGAGGACCTTTTTCTTTGATTGTGAATGATTGCTTCCAGAATTCATTTGATACACCCTTTATCAATTAGTTTATCAGTTCAAGTATTGATGGAAAGCATACGTATTCGTTGCCCTCTTAGAAGGAAGGGCAATAAAATTACACGCTCATGTGCTATTTTACAACATGATAGCGATTTAATCTAACACCCATCACAATCTATTCGAAATCACGCTTCAAAATTGTAATAGTTCGGTTAATTTCACATGCTTTCTACTTGAATGATTTCAATCAATACTAGATAAAGGGCTTGTTTTCGTAAGACCTACCTATAGAAATTCAGCCAGGATATGAGCCGATTTCACACATTTGTTAGGTTTGTACCCCTTTATTCAGCAACACACAGGCTAGAAGACATTTTCTTTAAATGATCTTGTTGTTCTTGTTAACTTTCTGTAAATCACGTTTATAAGAAATTGCATGGGATCCTGTGTATATCTTCAATTTCAACCCATCTAGCCATGTGCTTGGCCGTATAGTAAGACTGATCATTGGAAACCTAAGTCGTTTACGTACGCTTCTTTCCGAACACTCTAAGTAGTATTCCTGTCAAGCATAGGACGATGGCATTGGCTAAGAGACATAAGAAGATAAAGGCACCAGCATACCCCGCGCCTTCATGCGTTGATTCAGGGTTCGTTGCTCTACTCAGTTCCAAGAACAAGTACCCCATCAAGAAAGCAACGATAGGGGCGAGAACCATCATGAGTATGCCATACACCCACAACTCTACTTTATTCCTTTTGTAAAAGTGAACAGCCAATCCATCAATCGTTACGAGTAGTGCTAAAAGAACTACTAATACCAAACAATCGCTCCTTTCGTATCGATACTCAAGAATCCTGCGATTCGCAATCACATTTATCTAATGGAACAGAGAGCTACAAGAGCGTTACAAAATCACGCGACATCTTCATTCCATCACCTCAAGTTCTTATTACTGCTAGGGTGAGGGCATCCTACATCACAATCAAATCCCTTCCGTTTTATAGCTGCTATTCATTTTACCTGAACGAAACGCATAAATAAATGAAGATTCTGATTTTTAAACGGATGCACACACATTATGAGGTCCATTCGGTTATACTAAAGAGGAAAGGGAGTGAAGGTTTGGGTGAGATTGTAATTGAGGATGTTCTATTCCAATTGTTTCTAGCTCTATTTATTCTAATTCTGTTCGCTGTCTTGATTTGGCTCTTGTATAAAGTGGTTCATTATGTGAACCATCAGCGTAGTCAGGAAGTACGCATAGCCAAGATTGAAAAGAGAATGAGTGAACTAACTGAATCCTCTCCACCTAAACAGAAATAGCCCAGATGTCTTTACGAGCGATTCAGTTATGACTTACGTTTCTCTTGGATGGAAGCGAGCCATCACGAGTGTGTTATAGTAGTTGCCATCCGATAATCGCTTGTCTGCCACAAGTGTACCTTCAATGACAAAGCCAAATTGCTCATACAGGCGAATGGCCGATGTGTTGGTCTCGAGGACAAGTAACGTTACCTTCTTCTTGCCGTTTCGGTCGGCCCATGCTAAAGACTGTTGCAACAGACATTTGCCCAACCCATATCCCCAGCTATTCTTTAAGATACATACACCAAATTCCACTTTGTGCGACAGTCGTTTATAAGGGCTTCCTTCGCATCTTGAGAAGCCCACAACCTTCCCCTCTCTTTCCGCAACAAGGAATAAGTGATAAGGAGAGTGAAGGTCCCGCTCGATTACTGCTTTAAATCCTTCCTCATCAATGTATCCCTCTCCACTATCCCGGTCTAAATTCTCCGTTTCTCCATCGATTATGATGCGAATGTCTGCAAGAGCTTCTGCATCGTCAACGTGCACTTGCCGAACACGAAATTGCTCCCCATTCCGAATGAAGGATACGATTTCTTCCATGCTCATCGTCCTTTCTATTGAATGACAACGACGTACGGCCGCATCATTTCGTAGTCTTCGTGCTCAAGAATGTGACAATGCCACACGTATAGCCCGGTGAATGGACCAAATTGCATAATGATACGGGTGACTTCACCTGGATTCGCTCGGACTGTGTCTTTCCATCCTTGCTCAATTCGCTCAGGTCCCCTTCTAGGTCCAGTTCGTGTGATGGTCCCATCCTTCTCATAGACCTCTCGATCAAATGGCTGGCGGTCAAGGATTTGGAATTGTACCAGATGGAGATGAATCGGATGGGTAGCTTTCGAAAGATTGATTAACGTCCATACCTCTATCGAGCCTAGACACGCCTTCTCACTGATTGGCTCTGTCCATAGACGATCATCGAGCAGATGTATGTTTCTCCCGTACTGGTCCGGTCGCATGGACAAGGTAAGGTTTCTTCTACACGAGGCTTCCTGTTCATTCAGCATCGGGATGGTTGTTAAGATATAAGGTAAGGGCTCTTTGTAACCAATAGTCGGTGTCGTTCCCACTCTAAACTGCATGATTGTACCCGTTGTCTTTCTATCTGGTTGGCCTCCTTGAGGGAACGGTGCTGCTGCATCATTGAGTAAAATGATTGACTCCCCTTCATAGGAAGAGAAATCAATGATGACATCCACACGTTCGGCTGGGGCTAATAGGATGGAGGAAGTTTCAATAGGAGTTCGAACAAGTCCTTGATCTGTACCAATGATTATAAAAGAGTGCCCGTTCGACAAAGACATCTTATAGAAACGTGCGTTTGAGCCATTTAACACTCTAAATCGGTACCGACGGGGTTCCACCTGAAGATAGGGCCAGGCTTTCCCATTCACAACAATCGTATCACCAAAGAAATCAGGAATAACGGAAGGGTTTACGTCTTTGACTGGCTTCTCGGACTGAGATGGATAATAAAGACTGCCATCCTCGTGAAAGGAACGGTCGCAAAGGATGAGTGGTATATCATAATACCCTGTCGGAAGCAGATGACTTCGTTCTTCGTCGTCATGGATGATGTACATGCCAAATAGACCCGCATAAATATTGAGCCTCGTTATGCCCATAGCGTGGTCATGATACCAGAGATTGGTGGCCTTCTGTATGTTCGGATACATGTAAGTAGGTTGTGAGAAATAGGATCCAACTTGCTTGAAATCACGGGTAAACCATGCTTCAGGGTACCCATCGCTCCAATCTTCGGTTACCCCTCCATGAAGATGTACGACTGTTCGCACTTCAGGCTGACTCTTCTCAGCTCCATGAACAGTGAAATCAATCGGCAGGAAATGTGTGGGTGGAAGTTTATTCTTCCATAGGACGCACACAGGCTCACCTGTATTTGCATGAAAGGTTGGACCTGGAAATTGTCCATCGTATCCCCAGATTCTCGTTGGGGGTAAGTCCCGATGTATGTGGACGTGTGCTTCCTTCATTGTTACCTCATACATCGGTACGCCATCTATTGTTCTTGACGGTTGTTTCGTTGTTGGTATCGGAAGAGCATCGACAAATTTCTCAAGCACTAGGTACACCCCCATGTAGAGTCTGTCGTCTTCCTATACTGTATTCATGCGGTCGTTTCGTTACCCCTGTTTCTTTACAATCGGGATATACACTTCTTCAGTTGCATCCTGGTCATCTGGACGATAGTCTAGAGTAAGTCGTTCAAAGTGCGCTCGGTCATCTAATAAGTAGGGTGACTCGGGAAGCCACTCTTCATAAATGTATCTCAATGTTCTCGGGAACTCATATGCGGGACCTTGGTGGATAAACTTCGCATACAATCCTCCCGCAAGCGTCAAGGGTTCAACACCTTCTATGATAGTGTCGTCTTCAGCCACCTTCACAGCAGCCCACTTTACAAAAGGAGTAGAAGCTGTAAATGTATCAGGGTTCATTCCCCCTTCATAAATTGTAACATTGTACAAGAATTCATCCGTTCTATTCGGAATAGTCGGCCGTTTCGGCATAAAGCTTTGCCAAAGTGACACAGTCTCATCGGCCTCCAATGTCATTTGTCTCCACTTGCCTAATAAGTTCGTTTGTTCTATGCTTACAATCTCAGGATCCACACGCGTTCATCCTTTCTTCTATAGAATAGAATCTCCTTCTAGTTTCACACGTTTCCTTACTCTTCTGTAATACAAGAGCGACATACTACCAAGAGCAGCAAATTCAACAGCAACAATAACAAAGATGACAAGCAGTAATAGGTCAGGCCCATTGCGGTCAAACGAAGTTACATTCATCATTATTAGCACGGTATACAAGAACGCCAAACACCCAAATATAGAAGCATGAATCGTGGCCACCTGCTTTGCATGCTGGAGGATATCTGTTGAGTTGCTGTAAAATGCAGGAGCTTCCTCTTCGTACTGTTGAGCCCAAATGGTCCAAAAGCCTAAGGTAGAGCGAAGTCTATAGAGCTCAGTCCATCCTGCTTCTCGATGTGATTGGGCGTAACCATACGCATTCCCTTTCTGATAATCCACAACGTACTTTATACGTTCGTTTCCTCGTTCCACAAATGTATAACAGAGACCGAGACAGGAAACGCGATGCAGTTCATATCCCCTCTCATCCATAGACTCAAGCCATTGTTCTAGTTTATCTGGTGCGTACTGCCATCCAAATTTCCACCTTCTACTTATATTCCCTTGTGCAATTCGAGTGTTTCTCCCCGAACGGTCATAGGGAGACTCTCCCCCCATCCTCATAGAGGATCTTCTCAAGGATATAAATAGATAGGGAAGAACCGTCCATGAACATACCGCAATGGAAATCGTCACCGCCCAATAGGGACTTCCTTCTATATAGACCTCACGGCCAGATATCCAATCATTTAAGAAGAGGAACACTGCTACAATCGACATCAACAGAGCATAGGCAAGCGGCACCCCGAGACCCCAAAGCAGTTTACGATTTCTGGATAAGAGCGTGTCCCGACCCGGGTAGAATTCAATCTCCTCTTCACTGAGAGATGTGCTTACAAATGTCCACCTTCTGTTTACGTTACGCGGTTCCCAACCACCATCTTTTAGTCTCCCTGTTAATCCTTCCTTGTAAAGAATGCGATAAGATTGTCGCTGCCCTTCCGCTTCGTCAAATGTAAAGAATGGCCCTACCTGCTTTCTCATTCGCAATCCTTTCTTCTCCATGGATGATAGCCACTCTTCTGTTCGGTCAATCTGAAAACTCCAGAACGGCTTTAATGTTGTTCGCATACTACTCCCCCCTTTCGTAATCTTGTACATTCCTGTATAACTCTTTAATCCGTTCCATTTCTTGTTCCAATACCCAGCGTCCACTGTCTGTCATTTCGTACACCTTCTTGCGCTTCTCATCTGCGTAGACCGCAATGAGGTTGTTCTTCTGCATTTTAGTTAGCGTGCCATACACAGTACCCGATCCAAGTAGGATGCGCCCCTTGGTCAGATGTTCTACGTGTTTAATGATCCCATATCCATGCCTTGGCTCCGTCAACGAAAGGAGAATGTAGAAGGCTGTCTCAGACATGGGGAGATAGGCATGTTCAAGTTTCTTGTTATTCATCGGATTCTCCCTTTATTAACTTATGTCACACCTCGACTATATCGCACCGTGACATATTTAGCAACCTGTATTTTCCTTTAATAGAAAAGATAAGATTATAAATATATAATCTTAACCCACCACCCCACTTCAAACCATGTATAATGAAAAGAATTCCATAGATTGGGAGTGGTGTTATGAACAGTAAAACAATGTATCCTTACTTGCCTACTTTAGAGACGGAACGCTTGCGATTAAGGAAGCTCACATTGGAAGATGTCGAGGATATTTACGAATATGGGTCTAATGATGAAGTAACACGATACGTGACATGGGACACTCACCAATCATTAAGTGATTCGTTACAGTTTGTAGAGTTCGTACTGCAACGATATGAAGAGAAAGAGGTCGCCCCTTGGGGAATACAACTTAAAGAAACTGGTAAGATCATTGGGACGATTGACTTTGTTTCGAGGTCTCCACACCACCGTAAGGCCGAAATTGGATATGTCCTCTCACAAGAACATTGGGGAAAGGGAATTGTCCCAGAAGCTGTAAACGAACTTCTTACCTTTGGCTTCACGAAACTTGACCTCGTACGAATTGAAGCACGTTGTTTTATTGAGAATGCTAAGTCTGAGCGGGTAATGGAGAAATCCGGGATGACATTTGAAGGGATTCTTCGAAAAGTCATGTTCGTTAAAGGGGAACATCGAGATTTAAAGGTGTATTCCATCTTGAAAGAGGAGTTCGATTGCAACAAATAATTTGATAAACAAAAAAGCAGCTTGATTATCCAAGCTGCTTACCATAATCGATTTCAAAGACTTTTCTTCTCCCCTTTTAATTCCGCAACGAGCACATAACGCTCTGGCGCTGCGCCAACGAAAGTAAATGGATAGCACGTGGTCAAAGTGAGCGTCGCTGTGGGTTTTGGGACGATGACAGTTCGGTCGTCTTCATTCACACTCCTCACCTTTCGCACTTTGTACGTAAATTCCCCAACTGACGTCGTGACAATGCGTTCATCATTTAACCCAATCTTTCCAAGCTCTCGGAATATAATATCCCGGTGCCCCGAAAGTACACGATTGTCCGCTTCGCCAGGCAGAACGCTGCCAGCATAATGCGCTACTCCTTTCTCTAATTCATTTTCATCCGTCCCATGATAGATAGGCAGGTTGGGATCGAGTTTCGGGATATAAAGTTCTCCTATGTGTTCACCTTTCTCAGGTCGAACGGCGTATAAAATAGCTTTATTTATCTAATTTGGAGATAATGTCCCTTATGGTGACAATCAATGTATAAGTCCAACGAGCTACTACAGTTCATCGTTTCCTATCCGTAACAATAAAAAGCGATGGCTCGATCCTATGCTTGAGCCACCGCTTTGTATACTCGTTTACGAACATTTGGTCACTTTACCTGATATCTCATAATGCTCAGTCCATTCAACAGAACTGTAACGATGACGAGCGTAGATGCAACAGTCGTAATACTACCTGCGAGATCCATAAGTGCTGAGAAATCTTCACGTTTCACCAGTTGATACAGATTGACCATCTGCAGACAAAGCGCGAGTGCACAAGCGCCCATGCTGATTAGCAGGTTTATTAGAAAAGGCCTTTGTAAAGACTGGTTACCTTGAACGAGATTTACAATTGGCAACGTGCATGCCAATAGCCCAAGCAGTAAAGTTCCTATGTTAATCATTTCCATATGTAACTTCCTCCCTATCTAGTCGGTGTATGTACAGTATGTATGTTCGTTTCCTCTTTCCCTTTCGCGCGTTTTAATGATGCAACAATAAGGAAGCTAACGATGACGAGCAAGAGCCATGAACTTATCTTCCCGAAATGAACAAGACTCCACGCTTCCCTCTGGTTCGGGTACTCCCACGCGCTGAAGAAAGTAGCAATATTCTCAGCAATCCAGATAAAGAATCCGATTAGCACGAACGAGAGAACCAGCGGCATCCGATAGCGTAATTCGTTTACGCTGTAAGAAACCGACGCTCTTAAGAAGACGATGACAACGAGTCCAGATAGCCACCACCGCACATCGATCCAGAAATGATGCGTAAAGAAATTAAAATAAATACTAGCTGCGAGGGGAATTACGAGCCAAGATGAAGGCCACTTGATTAATTTTACATCGAGTCTTCTCCAAGCTTGGCAAAGATAGCTGGCGACACTTGCGTACATGAACCCACTGTACAGTGGCACGCCAAACACTTTCGAGTAGCCTTCTTCTGGGTATGACCAAGACCCCATATGAACCTTGAACAATTCAAGCGCAAGCCCAATGACATGAAACAAACTAATGACTTTCAACTCATCTCGTGTTTCCAAGCCCGAACGAAGCATCGCCCACTGCATCCCAATACAAATAAGGAGCAGCCAATCATACCTAGGAATAAGTGGAAGCGAAAGGACTTGTGTAAGGGCAAGCGCAGCAAAGATGACAACCGGGAATAAGCATGATAACGCCTGGTGCCAACCGAAATGAAGCAGTTGCTGAAACCCCTTTATGGTTTTGTTCTTTATGTAAACCCCTCCTTTCCTTATCATCGCACATCCACAGAATTGATCACTTTCTATAGCTGACCTTCTAACACCCCAGTTTCACATAACCTTTGAAACTAGTGAAACACTTTATCATATTATTGGATTAATTGGTAAATTTAAACTATAATTCTGTAATTGTAAATAGCACTATCTAAGAAAGGATGACTACTTATGAAAGATTCAACGTTTTCTCACCTTAAGATTGTTTGGACGAAGCCAGGCGAGACAATGAAAGCCGTGGTAGAAAATCCTTTTCGTCCTTTACCCGCTTTTCTCATTGTCTACATAAGCGTCTTCTATGAAGTGCTCAATCAAGCAGCGAATAGTTCTATAATGGAGACTCTGTTACCATCTACATCGTTCGCCCTAATGTTTGTTCTCGCTCTATTCTTTGTACCGTTTTATTACTCACTCGCTCCTGTTTTATTTAGATTTACAGGAAAATGGTTTGGAGGTAAGGCCTCCTATGAAGAACTCCAACAACAAGTTGTTGTCATGTCCTTACCGCGGTTAGTCAGCATTTTGACATGGGTTCCTTATTTAGCTTTATTCGGTAACTCCATGTTCAAAGAACAAATTCTGGTACCAAACCAAGGACTTTCGATTGTATTCTATATCCTAGTTGCGATTGAGTTCATCATTTCAGCTTGGGTACTTGTCATTCAACTGATTAGTCTGTCTGTTGTCCAACGCTTCTCATTATGGAGAGCGTTCTTCAACTTAGCCACAGCGTTTCTCGTTCTATGTGTAATTGCGGTGTTTATTTATGTAGGGGTTGTGATTATGATTTGACTCTACCCGCTATAGAACGACCTGACGTAAGATGGCCGTATATGAAGTGAATAGCACGAAAGTTTTTCATTTCGTGAGCATGGAGGAAAAACATATACTTTTATCGTAATGGTATGTGATAGGAGGGGTTGTCATGAAGGAAAAACCAAAGCTTAAACCGATGATTGATGGTCGAAGTTTTGAAGACATCGTTATAGATGCTGCGGAGGAATCAAAAAAAAGAACAGATGAGTTAATTGCGAAGGTGAATCGACTGAAAGAAGAAAACAAAAGAAAGTACGGGTATAGGGACAAATCGTAACTTTACCAAGCACTGCTGATAAAATTTTCTATTGAACGTTAGGGTAGTATTTAACGTGTTGATTATTTTTCACGGTCAGGTGCAAGGGAATTAAAAAAGAGCGGAGGGGAGTTCTCGGCTCTTTTTTTGGTTTACATACACACAATTTGGTTAACGTGTGGGTGACTCGATATTCGCAGTTGCATTTTGGGTCATCGTACTTTCTCATTTCTAAGGGAGTAGTGTTCTCATCTAGAACATAGCGGATGAAACTGGTTGTTTTAGACTCATCGCTACATTTGGGACAGATTAAGATATTATGCTGAACACCCCTTATTGAAGAGTTGTTGATTACTGATTCACAAACAAAGACTGGAGCTTATCCAGTCTTTGTTTGTGTTCTCTAACCGAATACTAACGAACGGAATGCTCTTTCACTATTATTCGCTCATCGAATCATTCTAATCCCCTCCTCCTTCTCATCTTCTACATAGAAAAAGAGTTGCCTCCCTCACAAGGCAACTCTTCCCCACTTACGCGCTCAATTGTTCTGATGTTCGTTTTGTTTTCTCTTTCGTAATAGCTAGGAAACGACTTCCTGACAAGGTCAACACAACAGAGAGGCCAAGTAAGGCAAGATCTAGCTCCCAGCCTGCCATTTGCCCATTCCCGAAGAATCCGACCATAGGCAATTTCACGGTAACAATGGCCCCCACCATAACAAAGCCTAATAATAGCGAAGAAATACGCGTGTACAGACCCAGGATCACTGCTAGCCCGGCTAGCACCTCAATGCCTGCCGTCATGTAAGCAAGAAAACCGGGTAGCCCGAGCATATCTTGAAACATGTTGACGGTACCTCCCATGTTCATGAGCTTCTGTACACCGTGAGCAAACATAATCGCTCCTAACACAAGCCTTCCAACGAACAATCCCCACTCCACTTGTTTCGTGTCCATGTCGTCTCTCCTTTGTTATAATAGTTTGATAACTACACCTTCAAGGTACCTTATCGGACGGAATAAAAATGTAAGACAGCTTACATCGTTGCTAAATCGACAAAAAAAGCAACAGTCTCTGGTAGAGACTGTTGCTTCATGTTAATCCTTTTCAATTTTACGGCGCTTCCCAATTGCGTGGTAGAAGACCGGTACAAAGACTAGCGTGAGTAACGTGGATGTGGTCAATCCTCCAATTACCGTAATGGCTAGCCCTTTAGAAATGAGTCCAGATGCGGAGTTTGACAAGGCAAGTGGAACGAGTGCAAAAATAGTCGCAAGTGCCGTCATAAGAATTGGACGGAGGCGCGTTCTTGATGCTTCTACAATTGCCTCTGTAAGTTCTTTGCCATCTCTACGGTTAGCTTCTACACGGTCAAGAAGTACAACCGCGTTCGTCACTACAATTCCTATAAGCATAAGCATTCCAATCATGGCGCTCATGGATAAGGTTTGACCTGTCACAAACAGTCCAGCTAACGAACCGATTGGAATGAAGATAAGTGAAGACAGAATAACAATTGGCGTAATCACTCCACCGAATGTAATGCTTAAGACAAGGAATACAAGGCCAACAGCAGCAGCCATTGCAACCCCCAAGTCAGCAAATCCTTCTGTAATCATCTCTAGTCCACCAGCAAATTCAACTTCAACACTATCTGGTAGGCTTAGTGCTTCTACATCTTCTTGTACGACACTTGATACGGCAGCCGTGTCATCCCCTATAATTGTTGCAGAGACTGTGCTCGCAGTCTCCCCATCTTGGTGCTTAATGGCTGTCGGTACTTGAACCTCTTCAATTGATGCAATGTCTCGGAGTTCTTTCTCGCCTTCTCTTGTTTGGACAGTGAAGGATTCTAATTCTTCTTTAGTAGACAACTGCTCATCAAAGGTTACTTGTATATCCCATTCTTCCTGAAGTGTTAACGTGCCGCCATCTAAAGGCTGAAGACGTTCACGAATTGGCTCCATGAGCTGGAATGGGCTCACACCAAGGTCTTTTCCTTCCTCATTTAAGCTGACTTCATATTTCACCTTCGTGTCTTCCATATCATTCTGAATGTTCTTCAACTGATCGTCTTGTTCGAGCAGTTGACCTACTTGAGCAGAGGCTTCACGAAGATCATCGACATCTTCACTGTAAAGGTTAACGTCAATGCTATTTCCGGCAGGAGGACCTTCCTGTTGCACTTCCGTCGCTTTCACTGTTGCCTCCGGATAATCTTCTTGTGCCTTCTCAAGAAAGCGTTCTTCGTAATCTGGTAGAACCGTATCGATCGTTACATCTTCGTTCAACTGAATAAAGAATCTGGCAATATTCTGAGACGTTTCAGCCGTCATGCCTGGCATCTGTTGTTGGCTTGAGAAGCCAATGGAGACTTGTGAGTAGTCAATCTGGTCATCTCCGCTAATGTCTTCTTCTATCGTTTGAGCGAGTTCACTTGTTTGCTCGAGTGTTGTGTCATTTGGTAGTGTCATTTCAATTTCGAATGCTTCACTTCCTTCACTCGGTAAGAAAGATACACCAAGCGCTGGAACAAATGAGAATGAACCAAATAGAAGCACGAAGGAGAGGGTAAATACAACCCATTTCTTCTTCAATGACCCACGCAGAAACTTCTCATACCAGTTTGTGAAACGTTTCGATTCCTCGTGATGCTTCACGTTCTTAAAGAAGAATTTCCCTAGAACCGGGATGAGCATAATCGCTACAATGAGTGAAATTACAATCGAGAATACAACCGCTAAACTAAATGGTCGGAAGAATTCTCCAAGGATGCCACTCACAAACGCAAGAGGGAGAAAGACGATCAGCGTTGCAATTGTTGAAGAAGCAACTGCCCCCATCACTTCTTTCGTCGCCTTAAAGACAACCTCACGTTGTTTCATGTCTGGGTATTGTTGTTTCCACCTATAAATGTTCTCTATGACCACAATACTGTCATCGACAATTCGGCCGACTGCAACAGCCATGCCTCCAAGAGTCATGATATTTAATGTATAATCAAACTGCTCGAGTAAGGCAATTGAGCCTAAG
Organism: Pontibacillus halophilus JSM 076056 = DSM 19796; assembly: GCF_000425205.1. Classification (GTDB taxonomy): domain Bacteria; phylum Bacillota; class Bacilli; order Bacillales; family BH030062; genus Pontibacillus_A; species Pontibacillus_A halophilus. Next base: position 16,478 of record NZ_AULI01000010.1, read on the forward strand.
ATGGAGATTGGTAGTGAAATAATCGCAATCAATGTCGCTCGAATATTACGCAGGAACAACAAGATGACAATTACCGTAAATAACGCTCCAAATCCACCTTCTTTCAGCAAGGCTGAAATGGATTTGTTCACTTCTTCTCCTTGGTCTAGTACGGTATACAGTTCATAATCCTTCTCATCAACTACATCCGCCAAGTATGCTTTCACTTCATCTGCTACTTCAGCTGTGTTCGCATCCTGCGCTTTCGTGACTTCTATAAGAATGCTGTCTTCTCCGTTAAAGCGGGAGATTTCGCTTCTCTCTGTCACTTGACTAATCTCTGCAATCTCATCAAGCGTGACTTCGGTAGGTTGAGTAGCTTGAGGTTGCGCTCCGCTTCCATCTGTAGCTCCTTGAGGTGCTCCTTCAGGACTTCCTTCTGGTGCTTGTTGTTGCATGGAAGCTGTATTCGTTGTTGGAATCGTTATGGATTTTAGAGCATCGAGATCGTCTAGGTCACCTTTAATTTCGACTGGTGTAGACGCCCCTTCCTTCTCCAGTGACCCAGCAGGCAATTTGTACTCTGCCCGTTGAATCGCATCGCTAATAGTGGATAGTGAAAGCCCATATGAAGTTGCCTCTTCCTCATCCACGTTGATTTGGATTCGTTCCTCACTCGTTCCTGTCACGTTAACTGTAGATACGCCATCTAAGTTCTGTAAGTCTGGTACGATATTTGAGTCCACGTCCTGTTGTAACATGTCAAGGTCTTCTGAGGAGAGTGCTCCTTGATAAATAGGCGTTGAATTGATTGACAACGTTGTTACTTCTGTTTCAGCGCCATCAGGTGTTTCGATGCCACTAATTGCATTGTTAATATCCGATTGGGCTTCATCTGTATCTTGGCCAAATGGATACATAATGGTAATAATGGATACGTTCTCTTGTGATGTACTGGAGATTGAGTCGTAATCCTCTAAATTTAACAGTGCGTCTTCCAATGGTTTCGTTACGTTCTCTTCAACTTCTTCTGTTGATGCATTCGGATATACCGTTTGCACCGTCATGACCGGGAACGTTACATCCGGAAATGTTTCCACTTTAATTTTCTCTGTGGCTATGATTCCCATAGCAAGAACAAGTACGGTAAGAATAAGAACAGCTACTGTATTTTTCAGGCTAAATTTGGTTAACCAGTTCATGCGTATGACTCCCTTCAAGAATGTATCCTTATCATACGTCGCCTATATGAACTGAATGTGAACAATCGTACAAATTCTTATTTCTCTAGTTTCAGGGATGCTGACGTTTGGTATTTCGGAAGCGCTACGCTAAATGTAGCGCCACGTCCTGGCTCACTCTTCACAGTGATTTCCCCGCCATGAAGCTGCACAATCTTGTTCGCAATGGATAGTCCTAAGCCGTTTCCTCCTTCTTTACGCGTTCTTGCTTTGTCAACCTTGTAGAAACGTTCGAATATACGCTGTTGGTCTTCTTCTGATATGCCTTCTCCGCTATCTTGAAGCGAGACGATTGCTTTATCTTCTTCATATCGAAGTGAGACAACAATGATTCCCTCTTCTTCTGTGTGACGAATCGCATTGGACAATAGATTGATCCATACTTGTTCCAACTGATGCTGATCCCCAATGAAATCTCCTTCGTCTATGTGGACTTTCATTTCAATGTCTTTACTAGACCACTGAGGCTCAAGAGAAGCCAGTACACGACGGATTTGCTCTCCTAATGAATAACTTACAGGCTCGAACGGAGGGTGGTCCAAGTCAAGCGTTGCCAGCTTTAATAGGTTCTGACTCAATACCGAGAGCCGCTTACTTTCTTGCTCAATGATGGTTAAGTATTCATCACGGCTAGACTCGTCCTTCACAACCCCATCCCGCAGCGCACGCGCAAACCCTTGTATAGACGTTAACGGGGATTGAATTTCGTGGGAAACGTTCGAGACGAATTGCTGACGCATGCCGTCTAATTCCCCAAGCCCATGAGCCATGTCGTTAAAGCTCCGGGCCAGACTCCCTAGTTCATCTTTTCGTTTGCTTTCTATTTCAACGTTAAAGTTCCCTTTAGCTAATTGTTCAGCAGACCGCGTCATCTCTTTAATCGGCCGTACCGTCCACCTTGTCGTTAGAATAAAGATGAAACTGCCGATTACGAGAATAGTTAGGAAGAGGATGATGATGAGTTTACGAAAGTCTACAAAGAAGAAATCAAAATTCGGTCTAAGGAACAACGCATGCGATTGACCCTCGGATTCAAAGGGAAGCCCAATCATAAGTCTTGGAGGTAGCTTGTATTGCTTAAACACACCTCCACCGAGTACCTTATCTACATTGTCATCTGTAATCTCCCACTCTTCTTCTGGATTTTCATAAAGTCGGGTTGTAGAGTCTTCTTTAAACAACAACACATCGAAACTGAGCGAGCTCATGGCATCTAAATACACTTCTACATCTATGGATGGGTCATCCTTATAGAGCCCAATAAAGTCTTTACCGACTGTCACCATCCGATCTTCAAGTCGTTCAGCCACTTGTAACGCATGCAAACGACCAGAGATTAAAAACGTGATGATTAGGCTAATCAGGATTGCCCCAAAGAACGTGACGACGATTTGCACGTATAAGCTCTTCATACAGTTACCTCTTCAATTCGATATCCAACCCCACGAATCGTTTTGATGGAAATGGATGCTTCATATTTCTTCAACTTATCTCGTATTCGTTTAATATGTACATCAACTGTCCGGTCATCGCCTTCATAGTCTAAGCCCCAATGCTTCTCAATGAGCTGGTTTCGCGTGAAGATTTGTTCTGGATAGCTTGCTAGTGTATAGAGGAGATCGAACTCCTTTAACGGCCACGTTTCGCTTCCATCCTTCACTTCAACTGTTTTATTCCGCTCATTCAATCGCACATTCCCCATTTCGATGTAATGAGCAGATTGAATATTATATCTTCTCATCAATGCCTTAACCCGCATCATAAGTTCAATTGGTTCAAATGGTTTAACGACGTAATCATCCGTCCCTAACTGAAACCCTTTGACTTTATCTTGTACTTCACCTTTCGCAGTCACCATAAGAACGGGGATTTCGTAGTATCGCCGAATCTCTTCACAAAGCTCATAGCCGTCCATATTCGGCATCATAAGATCGATTATGGCTAAATCAATCCCTTGCTGTTCTAAAATGGCTACTGCTTCCTTGCCATCATTTGCTTTCACAGGCTTGTATCCTTCCTGTTCTATGTACATCGCAATCAGGTGTTGAATATGCGCATCATCATCTACAACTAAGATTTGAATCATAACTCCATCCTCCAAACAATCCGTTTTCATTCGTAGTTTACCATAGTTCCATTTATGGAAACGATGAGCTGCTGATAAAGTAAGATGAGGATGATTTACCGATGGCTTTCGTTGACAGCGGAAAATGATTTGTAGATAATGGAACTAACAACATGACGAAAAATTCCGAAATATCAGCCGTTTTATGTAAGCGTTTTATTTATGAAATTGATGAGGAGGGAAACAATGACCCAACAAAGTACGTTTAAACCAGGGTTAGATGGCGTGATTGCGGCAGAAACAGGTATTTCTTATTTGGATGTTGAACAAGAAGAGATTGTTATTCGAGGTTACGACCTCATTGAACTCTCAGAGAAGAAACAGTACCTCGATTTAGTCCACCTCCTACTCCATGATGCACTTCCACAACAAGATGAACGCGTAACGCTTGAGAACAAATTAAAAGCAGAGTACGCGCTACCGCAAGGGTTCTTAGACATATTTAAACAACTACCTAAAGCCACTCATCCAATGGACGCACTACGTACCGGCATTTCCATGCTTGGTGGGTATGATGATGATTTAAACAATTGGGACAAAGAAAGCACAGAAGACAAGGCTATTCGTCTCCTTGCGAAAATACCGAACATCGTCGCGAACAGCTATCATGTTCTTAACGGGACGAAGCCTGTAACTCCGAACGAAGACCTTCCTTACAGTGCGAACTTTCTCTACATGATTACAGGTAAAGAACCAACGAAACAAGAAGCTGCTTACTTTGACCAATCACTTATGGTGTACAGTGAGCATGAAATGCCGAACTCCACCTTTACTGCGCGAGTCATTGCTTCTACGAACGCTGACATTTATGGTGCATTGACCGGTGCAGTCGCCTCCCTTAAAGGGAATCTTCACGGCGGTGCAAACGAAGCCGTTATGTACATGCTTCTAGAAGGTAAGACGATTGATGGATTCCAGCACCTTCTCTATGAGAAGCTGAAAAACAAAGAGAAGATTATGGGATTTGGACACCGCGTTTATATGAAGAAAATGGATCCACGTGCACTCCTAATGAAGGAAGCCTTGAAAGAACTAGCAGAAGAGAAAGATCGGATGGACTTGTATGAGATGTGTGATGCAGGTGAAACGTTGATGAGAGAAGAGAAAGGCCTCTACCCGAATCTTGATTACTATGCAGCACCTGTCTACTACTTACTAGACATCCCTATTGACTTATACACGCCAATTTTCTATGCCGCCCGGACGGTCGGTCTGTGCTCCCATGTCGTTGAGCAACACGCCAACAACCGCCTGTTCCGACCACGCGTCCAGTATAACGGACCAAGAGGCTTGCATCCTTAATATTCACCCACCCTCCTTTCTTTAAAGGAGAGGACTTACATAGATAAGGAGAGATTGTTATGTCCGGAGTTCAATTAAATACGAAACAAGCAACTGATCAAATCTTGGAGGAAATTGCTGATTATGCTGTAAATGGGACAATCACAAGCGAGGAAGCCATCACAACTGCTCGTTACGTCTTAATGGATACGTTAGGGTGTGGCTTATTGGCACTTCGCTATCCTGAGTGCACGAAGCATATGGGCCCTATCGTCCCAGGAACCGTTGTACCAAATGGAGCACGTGTACCAGGTACGCTGTATGAACTAGATCCTGTCCACGCCGCATTTAATATCGGATGTATGATTCGCTGGCTGGACTATAACGATACGTGGTTGGCTGCTGAATGGGGACACCCGTCTGACAACCTAGGTGGAATTCTCGCCGTAGCGGATTATATCAGCCGTGAGCGAGTAGCCGATGGGAAAGAACCACTTACGATGGATGAAGTGCTCCAAGCAACGGTGAAAGCTCATGAAATTCAAGGGGTTCTCGCTCTAGAAAATAGCCTGAACAGACAAGGGCTTGACCACGTCCTCTACGTGAAAGTCGCAACGACAGCCGTTACGACAGCCATGCTAGGTGGCACCACTGAAGATGTAGCGAACGCCGTCTCACAAGCTTGGGTGGATAACTCAAGCCTACGTACTTACCGTCACGCACCAAACACAGGCTCGCGAAAGTCATGGGCTGCAGGTGACGCGACTAGCCGCGGTGTCCGACTTGCTTTGATGACGATGAAAGGTGAGATGGGATACGCAACGGCTCTTTCCGCACCAGGATGGGGCTTTCAAGATGTTCTATTCGGAGGGAACGAACTAAAGCTTGCTCGTCCATTCGGCTCTTATGTAATGGAGAATATTCTGTTCAAGATTTCTTACCCTGCTGAATTCCACGCCCAGACAGCGGCTGAGGCAGCCATTCAACTTCATGACCAAGTTGCAGGTCGTGTCAATGAAATCGAAAAGGTCGTCATTACCACGCATGAGTCAGCCATTCGTATTATTGATAAGAAAGGACCGCTTCACAACCCAGCTGACCGAGATCACTGTTTACAATACATTACGGCAATCGGTCTTCTCTATGGTTCTTTAAACGCAGACCATTATGAAGATGAAGTAGCGGCGAACCCACAAATTGATCAGCTTCGTGAAGTTATGGAAACTGTTGAGAACACTCAATACAGCCAGGACTATTTAGACAGCGACAAGCGTTCCATCGCCAACGCCGTGCAAGTCTTCTTTACAGACGGCACAAGCACGGAACAAGTTGAGATTCAATACCCAATTGGACACCGCCGTCGCCGTGATGAAGGCATTCCGCTTCTCGTTGACAAATTCTATGACAACTTAAAAACTCGCTATCCAGCACGCCAAGTTGACCAAATTATGAGTCTATGCCAGAACCAAGATGAACTTTCTTCACTACCTGTCAACGAGTTTATGAGTCTATTGAAAATATAGCATCTATTGGAGGAATCAATATGACATGGATTGTAGAGCCAAAGTCCACTCAGGCCGAGCGTGCAGCAAAGTTGCAACAGCTCATCCAACAAGACGACATTCTTAAAATTCCTGGTGCCCATGACGGCATGTCCGCTAAAATTGCTAAAGACGTAGGATTCCAAGCCATCTATCTTTCTGGTGCGGCGTATACGGCAAGTCGTGCACTTCCAGATTTGGGGATGATTTATTCCAATGAAGTGGCAGACAAAGCCCGGGAACTTGTTCGCGCGAGCGACCTCCCTCTACTCGTCGATATCGACACAGGATACGGGGGCGTGTTGAGCGTCGCACGTACGGCTACTGAAATGGTAGAAGCAGGAGTAGCTGCTGTACAAATTGAAGACCAGTTACTCCCTAAAAAGTGTGGCCATTTAAACGGGAAGAAACTCGTTGAAGCGGAAGAAATGATGTCGAAGATTAAAGCTATCAAAGAAGTAGCGCCGACACTACTTGTAGTTGCACGCACAGATGCCAAGTCTGTTGAAGGATTAGATGAGGCAATCGAACGCGCCAATTTGTACGTTGAAGCTGGCGCCGACGCCATTTTCCCAGAAGCACTAACGAGTGAGGAAGATTTCCGTAAAGCTTCCCATGCTATTAACGCGCCTGTCTTAGCCAACATGACTGAATTCGGAAAGACCCCTTACTTTAAGGCAGAAGAATTTGAGTCGTTCGGCTTTCAAATGGTGATTTATCCAGTTACATCACTTCGTGTGGCGGCTAAGGCGTACGAACGTGTCTTTACTGAGATTCTAGAACAAGACACACAACAAGGCATGTTGGACGATATGCAAACTAGAGCTGAATTGTACGATACCATTCGTTACTACGACTACGAGAAGCTCGACCAAGACATCGCCCAAACCATCCTTCCTGAAATCGGGAAAGAATCAAAATAACAAAAAAAGACGTGCCCCTTCCTACTTGGAATCGGGCACGTCTTTTTCGTATGTTCGTTACTTTGTATTCGTAAATCCACCATCGATTCGGATGACTTCTCCGTTAACGTATGAAGCATTTGATGTAAACAAGAAGGTAACGAGTTCGGCGACTTCTTCTGGAGTTCCCAATCGTTTCTGAGGAATGCCGCCTGTTGCATTTTCCTTCATCTTCGGGTTGGCCTCGTAGAATTCTTTCACCATTTTGGTCTCTGTTGGTCCAGGGGCAATGGCGTTCACACGTAAGCCATCTTTCGCATACTCAGCCACAAGACTCTTTGTTAAGCCTACAAGTGCGTGCTTTGTTGCAGAATAGGTTACGACTGAATCTTGTCCAGTAACGCCCGCGCTTGAAGACGTGTTGACGATCGCGCCTCCCCCGTTCTTGACCATGACATCCGCTACGTAGCGTACTCCATAAAGAGCGCCTAATAGGTTAATCCCTACAATCTTCTCAATTTCCTCTACTTCTGTGTCTAAGAAGTAGCCACCGCTTCCTGAAATTCCTGCATTGTTAAAGAAATAGTCTATTGTACCAAAGTGCTCTACAGTCTGATCGACATAGTTCTTCACGTCTTCCTTCTTGGAGACATCTGCTTTGATAAAGATTGCATCGACGCCGTGTTCTTTTATTTTCTCTACGGCAGCGTTTCCGCTTTCTTCATCTACGTCGACTACTACAATGTTAACTCCCTCTTGTGCCAAGCGTAGTGCAGCAGCTTGTCCAATTCCACTAGCACCACCTGTAATGACGGCAACTTTACTCATGTAAACCAGCCTCCTAAAAGAATTTAATACTTTATCTTTTCTTTCTTACCACTGGGTTATACGGACTAAACACTGGAGGCCACCCTGTTGCATATTGAAGCTTATGGGAGTTCAGGACTGCTAAGCCATGAATTTATAAAGATTCGGCTACAGCACAACAAATGGACGGACCTCCGTCCATCCATCATCATTCTGCATAATGACCGCCTACTAGCTTGCTCCGATGCTTCGCGGTTCCGGCTTTCGTATAGGAGACAGCCCGTAAGAGTGCGTCATTGCCGAAGCGGTCCCGGATACTGTCCATTACGTAGCCAAGGTCGCGTTGCTTATCTCGTTCTGGTTCAAAGAAGCTCATTTGCATACCGACATCATCTGAGATGTTGGAGAGCGCAATCGATATTTTGCGGACGGTCCGCTGTTCGTAGAACTCATCGAATAACTGCATGCAGACATCATAAAGCTCCATTGTAATATTCGTTGGCGTATCAATGGAGCGGGAACGGTAAAATCCTCCCGCCGCTTCATCTTTGCTATAGCTTAGTCCAAGGCTAATGGTACGTCCGGCCTTTTGATGGGTTCGTGCCCGCTTGGCCACCTCTTCGCACATCTCTAGAATGACGTATTTCACTTCTTCCGGGTCGTGATAGTCGCGGAGGAGAATTTGGCTTTTGCCGAAGCTGATTTGCCCTTGCATGATTGGTGCACCGAGTTCAGACAAATCCACCCCGTTCGCGTGATAATACAGCTGATTTCCCATGACGCCGAACGTCTTCTCGAGCTGCTTTAGTGGGTAACGAGCAAGCTGCCCGATTGTCGTAATGCCCATACGGTTAAGCCGCTTCTCTAACTGAGAACCAATCCCCCACATTTCACGAAGCGGGGTTACAGGCCAAAGTCTTGTCTTTATATCGTCATAAGTCCATTCGGCAATGCCTTCTTTCTTCGCATCCAAATCGAGACATAGCTTTGACATGAGCATGTTTGGCCCGATTCCGATGGCACATGGAAGGTGAAATGTCTCAAGCATCTCATCTTGAATCATCTTTGCTACTTCTTCTGCACTCCCCCATAACCGTTCTGTTCCAGTTACATCGAGAAAGCTTTCATCGACACTGTACGTATGAATGGCCTCCTTCGGCACGTAGCGATGAAACAACCGGGTAATCTCGCTTGAGATTTCAAGGTATAGCCTCATTTGGGCTGGTACGATATGAATACGCGGGTCATCAGGAATCTCGAACAACCGGTTTCCTGTCTTGATCCCAAAGTCTTTCTTAAGCGCCGGGCTCGCTGCCAATACGACACTTCCTGAACGATTCAAGTCTGCCACGACTGCCAAATGCGTCGTCAGCGGGTCAAGCCCTCTCGTAATCGCTGCGCAGCTAGCGTAAAAACTCTTCATATCAATACACAGGATTTTGCGGTCTGGAAACGATGAATAATCAATAACGGGGTTGTGATTCTTAGCGCTCATTCCCCTCTCCTCCTTTTGAACTACCGAAAGTGGTTACTTCTTATTATGCGAACTTTTGTTCGGTTTATCAATAGGGAGATGCTGGAAACACAAAAAAATGCCCGAGCTTTACGCTCGAGCACAATGACGTCTTATTTCTTTCTAAACTGCTTGGCGAACATCGCTTCAACCACACCAGGCATCAGCTGATACACTTTTGAACCTAGCTCCATCCAAGTCGGTAAATTGATTTCCCGTTTTCGTTTAAAGAGGTGTCGAACAACGGTACGAGCCACTCGGTCTGGGTCTAACATCCATCGTTCCACCGACTGTGTGTACGTCCCATCAGGATCTGCTGTATCGAAGAAGTTCGTGCGAACAGGACCTAGATTTACTGCCGTTACATATACGCCTTTATGCTGCACTTCTAAACGAAGCGAGTTCGTAAAGCCCAGTACAGCATGCTTCGTAGCGGCGTATCCGCTCGACTTGGGTGTTGAAATCTTCCCTGCTTGGCTTGCAATGTTCACAATGTGGCCCGTTCCTCGTGAGAGCATAGACGGAAGAACTTCTTTCACGCACTGAATAAGACCTAAGACGTTAACATCGAACATGGACTGAAACGAGGTCAAGTCCGTTTCCATCACATCTTCGAATACACCAAATCCAGCATTATTAATCAAAGCATCAATGCGAACTCCTTCTTCTTTCATCCTTTGAAAGACGTGATGGACGTCTTCTCGATTAGAGACGTCACACCGGTAGTAGGAAACGGCTATCCTCCACTCATCTTGGAGGTGATTAGTAAGCTCCTTAAGCTTCCCTTCATTCCTCGCAAGTAGGACGAGGTTGCCTCCTTCTCTCGCGATTTCAACAGCTATGCTCTTTCCAATTCCACTCGATGCTCCCGTGACGAGCACGGTTTTGTTCTTTAGATGTTGGGTCACAAGACATTACTCCTTATCGACTTACGTAATAGCTAACGCCGTCGTGCCACTGTACGGCTACGGCTCCAATACTTTCTAAATAGTCCAGCTGACCGAGCGTTTCAGACATCGCGAGACCAAGCTCTTTCTTGAATTGTTTCGGAAATAGAGCGGTACATATTTCGAAAGGGGTCTTCGGTGTAGTCAATAGAAGTCTAACTTTCTCGGCACGTTGTTCTTGTTTATGAATTCGTTCTGTTACTAATTCCTCAATCCCTGAGAAGATCTTTCCATGTCCGGGATAGACACGCTTCACGCCAAGGTCCACACAAGCAAGCATTGCGTTCCGATATTGAAGCAGCGGCTTCGGTCGCTCCCCACCTTCGTACCGAGGAGGTTCTATTAGTGGGTTGGAAGAAATGTGAGGAAGAATGTGGTCCCCTGCGAGCAACGATCCATCCTGTTCTCGGTAGAAAGAGAGATGGCTTTGAGCGTGACCTGGCGTTTCAATCACGACCCAATCTGGATGCCCAGGCAATAAATCCCCTTGTTGAAGTTCTCCATGGAGTGTCCCTTTCGTTAAATACTTTAAAGGGTCTCTTAGGAATTTCAAATACTTCTTAAATTCTTCAGGCACACCGGTTTCGGCGTACAGTTGAATAAAGAACGCCTCATATTGCTCAAAGAAAGCTGGTGGTTGCTCGAGCCAAGGTCGATTGTCCTGATGACCATACACAGTGGCATTCGGGAAATAGCCTACAAGACCAATGTGATCTGGGTGATGATGCGTGAGGATAATCTGCTCGATGTCCTCAGGTTCATAACCAATTTCCTTCAACTGCGTCGTCATGGCTTCCAAAGCTTCTTCTGTCTTCACCCCAGCATCAATAAGGCTAAGACGCTCGCCTTGCAGTAAATATGTATGAACATCCCCGACCGCGAATGGTGTTGGGACAGTCAGTTGATAAATCGTATCTGTCATAGTAATCATATAAGCCCCCTCCGGAATGAATCATCATTCATTTTTGTTATTCTTATTGTACCCCTTACACTACATTTTGTCATATAGAAAAAGAAAAAGCTCTCGTACATCGAGAGCTTAATGACTTAACAAATGAGCGATGTAGGCTTGAAGCGGCTCGCCTAGATCATCACGTTGTGAGGCGAGTTCGATATTGGCTTTAATATACCCGATTTGATCCCCGATATCATACCGCTTTCCTTCATAGATTTGTGCAAAGATGGCTTCCTTTTGTAGCAGTGTCCCGATAGCAGCTGTAAGTTGAATTTCTCCATCAATCTCCTGTTGCTGGTCGATTTCATCAAATATTGCTGGGGTTAGTACGTATCGTCCTGTAATCGCCCATCTGGATGCAGGTCTTTCTTTAGGTTTCTCTACCACGTGCTGAACACGACCATGTTGATCTATCTCTACAATTCCATACTTCGTTAAATCCTGTACCGATTCCTCTCGAACTAAGAGCGTTGAGGCTTGAACTTCCTTATAGTCCTTCATCACTCGCCCGATAGCAGGTGTCTCGTCTTCTTCTATTAGAATGTCGTCACCAAGTAGAACGGCAAAGTGTTCATCCCCTACGAATGCTTTCGCGCATCGTACAGCGTCTCCTAGACCACGAGGCGTTTTCTGACGGATGTAGTGAATATCTGCCAGTTCAGATACGTCTCGAACCATATTTAATTGAGCATACTTTTCCTTGTCCTCAAGTGTCCGTTCCAACTCATAACTTCGATCGAAATGGTCTTCAATCGCTCGCTTATGGCGGCCAGTGACAATTAGAATGTCTTCAATCCCCGCTCGGACAGCTTCTTCCACCACATACTGTATCGCAGGCTTATCCACGATTGGAAGCATTTCTTTCGGTTGCGCCTTCGTAGCAGGTAGAAAGCGGGTCCCTAAGCCGGCCGCTGGTATGACTGCCTTCTTCACATTCATCTTTCTCCCCTCCCCTTTCTTCCTATTCTAATTCGGAAATGTGTACGGCTTTCAAATCAAGTTTTAAGATTATGTAACTTTGTAGAATCAATCACTTTAAGGTGTAATTCTTTTCCTTTCTACAGATGATATACACAACGAGATAGGAGCCTCATCACAAAAAAATTTGTTAAAAAAACACGTTTAACATTGTCCATCGGAGAAACTCTAAATTGTTTCTCAACCATCCATAATCGTATAAAAGTGCGGATAATCAACAATTTTCTATCAAGTGTGTACACCTGTGAAAGACTAGTGTTTCACCAACATAGAAAAATGTCTACTTTATTGAAATTTCATAACATTCCGTATTTTGTAATAAGACTTTTCAATGCCTACAGGACGACTTATAATGCACAAGTGCTTTAACGCGGAAAAAGATATTGAACACCTAATGTGAAAGGAAGATCCACCCATGGAAAACACTCAAAAAAGTGGCTGGACTGGAAAGTTTCTAGACGTTATTGAACGCGTCGGGAATAAACTTCCACACCCAGTAACCATTTTTGCTCTGTTCGCACTTATTATTGTTATCACTTCAGGTATCCTTTCTTTCTTCAACGTTCAAGTTGAAGACCCGATTAAGGGAGAAACGATTACCGTCTTCAACCTTCTATCTTCAGAAGGAATACAGTACATGTTCGAAAACTTAGTCAGTAACTTCACAGGGTTCGCCCCGCTTGGTACTGTACTTGTCACCATGCTTGGTATCGGAATTGCGGAACGTTCCGGATTAATTAGTGCCATGCTACGTGGTTTAGTGATGTCAGTACCGAAGAGCTGGATTACAGCGGCACTTGTCTTCGCCGGAATCATGTCCAGCATGGCAGCCGATGCTGGGTACGTTGTGCTCGTGCCACTTGGTGCCGTTCTCTTCGCAGGAATGGGACGTCATCCACTAGCTGGTCTTGCTGCTGCCTTTGCTGGTGTATCGGCTGGCTTTAGCGCGAACTTGTCTTTAACTGCAATTGACCCAATTCTTGCAGATTTAACGATTGAAGCTGTTAATTCATCTGCTTTCGCTTCATATGCAGGTGAAATTCAATACACAATGAACTACTACTTCATGCTCTTCTCCGTGTTCCTATTAACTGCTGTAGGTACATGGGTAACAAACCGGATTGTGGAACCACGTCTTGGAACGTATGAAGGGAATGTAGAAGAAACAGTAGAAGGACTAACGAAAACAGAAAAGAAAGGCCTACTGTCAGCTCTTATCGCATTGCTTGGAACAGCTGGACTTCTTTCTCTCTTAATCATTCCTGAAGCCGCGCCTTTACGTGGTGAAGAATTCTTGAAGTCCCCATTCTTCTTTAACTTAGTGCCTGTTATTGTGCTTATCTTCTTTATCCCTGGTTTCGTATACGGTCGTGTAACGAAAACGATTAAGAACGACAAAGATGTAGCGAATCAAATGACAGCGACAATGGAAACAATGGGCTCTTACATCGTCCTATCGTTTGCTGCGGCTCAATTTGTTGCCTACTTCAACCAAACGAATATCGGAAAGATTGTTGCTGTGCATGCAGCCAACTTCCTACAGACAACAGGCTTTGATGGGATTGCGCTTATCTTTGTATTCATCATTGTTGCAGCAAGCATTAACATGTTCATGGGAAGTGCTTCAGCAAAATGGGCAATTATGGCCCCAGTATTCGTACCGATTATGATGCGCTTAGGTTATTCTCCTGAATTTACGACGTTGATCTACCGTATTGCTGACTCAACAACGAACGTAATTTCCCCGCTGATGACTTACTTTGCCATCGTGATAGCATTTGCTCAGAAATATGACAAACGAATTGGAATCGGGACACTTGTCTCAACAATGCTCCCTTATTCAATTGCCTTCTTTATTATCTGGATTATTGTCCTATTCGTCTGGATGGCACTTGGAATTCCAATTGGACCTGGTGCAGGGATTGAATTTGATCCTTCACAATGGAAATAATCTACAGAATTAGATTCATCCTATAAGATACTCCTCAGCTTGTAGAGAAAGTACGATTTCTCTACAAGCTTTTTTCTATTCTAAGGTGGCCTGAACTATGTTCTCAAATCGTTAAAGATGCTCGAAATCCTCTAGCAGCATAATAGGACTCCGCTCCGTTATGATATAAGAAGACGTGACCATAACGACGATCACAGAACAGCGCCCCGCCTTGTTCACGGATATCAGCCGGTGTTTCAACCCAACTTGATGTCTTGTAATCTACATGGTCTAGCTTTTGCAAATAGCGGTATTGCTCCTCAGTTAGAAGCCTAACCCCCATCTCCTTCGCCAAGTCCAATGCGGAATTGTCTGGCTTATGCTTCTTCCGTGATTCTAACGCTTCTCGGTCGTAACAGACGCTTCTCCGGCCTTTAGGACTCTCCTTACTACAATCGTAAAACACAATCTCATCCTTCTCTTCCTTATAGAACACGACGTCCGGTTCTCCCCCTGTACACTCCATCTCATTTAGAGACCAAAGCTTTGCAGGGAACTCTGTTAGCTTCTGTTGAACACGTTCCCACTTCACATTCGGATGGCGGTGACGATTTTCGTTGAAGCGTGCTTCTAACGTGCCTAGTAGTTCTTCACGATGTTCAGGTGCCAGTTGTTTTAGATCTGTTGCTTTATTGACCATGAAATTCCTCCATTGTACATGTTCTAGCGTTTAGTATAGGTGTAGGTCTTTCTAGAATCCACAAGGTTGTCACGAAACTAATAGCTTCTGAATCGTCTCTGACACAAGGTTTGGGAGCACTGTAAAGCTGTAGTCCATTTCTAATCGCTCCGTCCATTGGTGAGCGTCTTTTCCATGCGGTCCGACGTTCAAGATTGGCATTTGGAACGCTTGGAGTAGTTCTTCAGACAAACTGAACCCTTTCCCACTTAACGGCATGTTATGAAGAAGCGCATCTAATGAGGATGGGCTAGAAGCTGGACCGATAAAGCTTAAATCGGACAACCCACTAAAGTATTCAATTTCCTTTAATGTGATGCCTTCCTGCTCCGCTCGCTCCATCACATGTTGTAATGTCCCACGGATATATGGGTCGTCTTTCGAGGACACCGATGGATAGAATGGGGGGCTATAGAACAACACAATCATTGGCGCTAAATCCTTACAAAGGGAAGCCACTTCGTAGACAAGCTGTGTAGAAAAGTCTCGGTCCCCTCCCTCTCGTAAGCTCATAAGGAGGTTCTGCCTACGCTCCACTTCGAAATCCCCGTGACGCTCGACAGCTTCTTGGTACAGTTCATCGTACGTATAGACACGTACGCTCATGTTCGGAAGCTTTAGCTCTGGACGCCCCGACAAAAAGGCGGATGCTTTCTGTTCATAATGAGCCTTAATCTTTAAGCTGGCCCGTTCTGCGGCCTTTCGTAACTTGTTATTAATCTCTGTTAAAGATTGCCTCATGTACATGACGTTGTACATGCTTACCGCTGCTTGCGGGGTCTGAACAGAGTACTCCACTTTTAAGTCCCGCTGCATCAAGCTAACGGGCGGTGGAGTAGACTCTCCGTCACGATGTTCCACAAAGGTTTCGTTAAGCTCCAACTCTTCAGCCAAGTATCCCACCATTAAATTTGGATTCAACCCTGCAAATGGCTCGCCAACGTGCGTCTCTTTACCGTAACTAAGGAAGCCCGGAAGTAACTTCCCAATCGATCCGGAATAAACATAGTAATTTGGGTCACCAGGATATTGGCTAAACATCGGCTCTCCATTTAGACAGGCAGTATAGGAAAGGCCCTCTTCTTGCTTTAGTTGTTTCAATACATCGAGGGCTGTCAACATTCCAAGTGAGTTCACTTCTTCATCTGGTACAGTGAGAAGCAGGATGTTGCCATCAAAGGCTCCTTCAATAGCCCGTTCAACCATGGACAGATGAAGAGCGAGGCCCGATTTCATATCCATTGCCCCTCGCCCAAATAGCCAGTCTCCTTTTGCTAAATCCTGCTGTACTTGAGGTGGCAACGTTTCTTTCGTTTCATACATTTCCTTCGTAAGCTCTCTCGGGTGAAAGGCAACCTTCTCAAGTGTCCCATAATCCTCCACCCCAACAACGTCGAAATGGCTTAATAAGATCACCGTCTTCTTCTCTTCTCCTCTTTTAACAAGCGCGGTAAGGAGCTGACGTCCATCCTTTAGAGGGTGGGTTTGAACGTACTCGGGATGGTCTTTAAAGTAGGGGAACTCATCAAGTAGACTCTTCACGTGTTCCGGGAAAGCAACTTCATCTGGGCTTCCCGTAATACTCGGATACTCGACTAAGGTTGTTACGAGTTCTTTTAAGGCTACTTTTGTTTGCCATTTCATTGATTTGACCACTCCTTGGTTAGAATTGACTTTTCACCTTCAATGAACCACAATCGAAGTAGAATTGTTACAGAAAGAGGAGGGTGGGACATGTCGACGACCATTTATGCGCATCGTGGTTCTAGTGGGTTGTCACCAGAGAACACAATGCCCGCATTTCAGCAAGCTGAGCAATTGGGAGCAGAAGGAATTGAAACTGATGTCCAATTAACGAAAGACAAAGTTCCAGTACTCATTCATGATGAAACAGTAGACCGTACAACCAATGGGATGGGCTACGTTAAGGACCTCACATACAATGAATTGATGCAGCTTGATGCAGGAAGTTGGTACGCCGAACGTTTCCAAGGGACAAAGATTGTTTCACTAGAGGAGTTTCTGAGTTGGATCAAACCGAAAGACTTTGCGATTAACTTAGAGTTAAAGAACAACATTGTCGATTATCCAAATCTTGAAGCGATTGTGCTTGAGCAGTTACGTACCTTTCAACTGGAAGAACGTACCGTGATCTCAAGCTTTAATTCAGAAAGTATAAAGAGGTTTCGATCTTTAGCATCAGACGTGGAACTTGCGTTATTATCATCAAAGAGAATGGAAGACCCGCTCCGAAACCTAACTGAATGCGGCGCGAATGCGTTCCATGCCAATTACAGATTACTTACCAAAAAGCTTATGCAGCAATGCGACCATCATAACGTCCCGTTACGCATTTATACGGTCAATCGCCCTTCTCGAATGATGCGTTGCTACAATTTAGGCTGTGATGGGATTTTCACCGACTTTCCTCATTTATCGATGGAGAAGAAAGAGCTCCACCACCATCAACAACTTCGGAAGAAAGCCAGTCAATAAGACTGGCCTTTTTTTATTTCCTAACACTATAACACAGGCAGAAGAATGGTTCATTACATTATATTGTTAATTATTTTAAATATTTCATCTTCCCCCAATAAAATTCATAACGATTCCACCCCTACATCATGTAAACCCTTACATATGATAATTTTATACTTCTTATAATAATTTTCAGTAATAAAGCCTTTTCATCCGTATTAAAAAGTTATATTTTTTGCAAAATCACTCAAGAAAACTTACAATAACGAAGTGTAACCATAAATGGTTTGAGGAACTATATACCATGACAGAATCATTCGATGAACCAGCCTAAATTTGCAAAGGAGTTTTCTTAATGACTACAAATACAGAAACAATTAAGACGCTAATAAATGGTCAATGGGCAGAAAGTGCCTCTGAAGCAACGATTGAAATTAAAGCTCCACACAATGATGAACTAATCGGACGCGTTCCATCTCTTTCTCAAAACGAGTTGAACGATTCCATTTCTAAAACCGTAGCTGCACAAGAAGACTGGGCTACTAAATCCATTCAAGAGCGTGGCTCTATCCTTCTAAAATGGGCTGATATTCTTGAAAGCCGTAAAGAAGAACTAGGCGCTACAATTATGAAAGAAGTAGCGAAGAAGAAAAGTTCTGCTGAAGGTGAAGTAACACGTACAGCTGACTTCATTCGTTACACAGTTGAAGAAGCATACCGCCTACACGGTGACGCACTTCGTGGCGATTCATTCAAAGGTGGGTCTAAGAAGAAGATTGGCCTAGCTGAGAAAGCTCCATTAGGTACAATCCTTGCAATTGGACCATTCAACTACCCAATGAACCTTTCTGCATCTAAGATTGCTCCTGCCCTTGTTATGGGGAACAGCGTAATCTTTAAGCCAGCTACACAAGGTGCAATCAGTGGAATTAAAATGGTTGAAGCACTAATTGAAGCTGGTCTTCCAGCAGAACTTGTTACACTAGCGACAGGTCGTGGCTCTGTCATCGGTGACTTCCTTGTTCAGCACCCATCTGTAGACATGATTAACTTCACTGGTGGTACAGCAACAGGCGAGCACATTTCTAAGCTTTCTTCCATGATTCCAGTCGTTCTAGAGCTTGGTGGTAAAGACCCTGCCATCGTTCTTGAAGATGCAGATCTTGATAAAGCAGCTAAAGAAATTGTTGCAGGTGCTTACTCTTACTCAGGTCAACGTTGCACAGCAATCAAGCGTGTACTTGTAAAAGACGAAGTTGCTGATGAACTTGTTCAGAAGATTGAAGCGAAAGTGAAAGATCTTAAAGTTGGTATGCCAGAAGACAACGCCGACATTACGCCATTGATTGATGACAAGAGCGCTGATTACGTTCAAGGTCTAATCGACGAAGCGAAAGAGCAAGGCGCAACAGTTGTTGCTGGAGACAAACGTGACGGTCGTCTTCTAAACGCTACACTTCTTGACAATGTGACAACTGAAATGCGCATTGCTTGGGAAGAGCCTTTCGGACCTGTCCTTCCAATCATCCGCGTATCTAGCGAAGAAGAAGCAGTTCGCATTGCGAACGATTCTGAATACGGTCTTCAAGCAAGCGTGTTCTCAAACGATACTGACCGCGCAATGCGTATCGCTGAGAAACTTGAAGTTGGTACGGTACAACTGAACGCGAAAACGGAGCGTGGTCCAGACCACTTCCCATTCCTAGGAGTTAAATCTTCTGGTCTTGGCGTTCAAGGTATTACAGAAGCGCTACGCTCTGTAGTCCGCGACAAAGTTACAGTTATTAACATGTAATAAAGGATGGAGCTGTCGATTTAGACAGCTCCTTTTTTCTATTCCACAACCATTTCCCCACTCTTATGACAATATTCCCCTTCTATTTACTTTAACTATTCTGAAAACAACTCTTTTTCTTCCCACAGTGCGTACACTATGATATGTTAATTAAGGATATGTAACATAAATGAAATATATATTTAATATAAAGTAACACAATAGAAAGGACGTTACGGTTGAAGTCTCTATTTAATCGCGTCGTATTGTTTAGTGTATGCACCGTAGGATTCGTATCCTTTGTATCTGCTGCAGACCAAGCTAAACGCCCAACTCCCCATGAGTATTCCAACGAAGAAAAAGGAAAACAGGAGAAATCCATTTCCCTATTACCTCTCGGAGATTGGATTTATCTAGATAATTTCTCGTTTGGCAGTGAAGAGATCCGCATTGAACAGCCAAACTCAACACAACCTATCCATGTTCTTAATGAAACCTATACCCCTGTTGAAGCCATCGTCAAAGGGGCCGATTATATTCGATGGACGCTTTATCCAACTGATTCAAATGAACCTATTGCACATTTTTATGACACATCAGCTGCTCCAGTTTACTCCTTCAACTGGGTTAATGTTCCAACAGAAACAAGACGTCTTGTCTTATCTGGTAAAGTGGTCGATGAACCATGGGAAGAGATTCAGTCCTTCTATGTGAGAGGAGAATCTGGGGAAGTTCAAAAAGCTTCTTCTTCAGCACAGGGTTTGATTGCAACAATGCCTGAGCAGCAGAAGGAACTAAAAGAGACTCTTGCACAGTACTTAACGCTTACTTCAGAAGGAAAGTTCAGTCAAGCGTGGAGCTACCTTCATCCTACATCCAAAGAAGAGTCTTCGTCGTACACAGCAGATGAAATACGGAAGCGTTATTTAAGCCAGTCATCCACGTCTTCTGCTAGTGAGGTTGTTGGTGTTCAGCTATACAATCAGCTCACGATTCCTGGTTGCGAGTGTACAGAATCAAGTGTTGCTGAAGTAATTGTTCAGATGACGAATGGGAAGACGACATCGTTCTATGCGAAGCAAGATGAGAATGGTGAATGGAAGTTGCTTTGGTCTTACGGAGAATAGGCAATTGTGAAGGAATAACAAATTAATCTAGAAGAGAGCGCCAAGATATTTTTCTTGGCGCTCTCTTTTTATCTTTAGTAATAGGCGCGCACCCAATTATACCTAGGGGTCAGAGGAAAAGGTTCGCTTTCCTGTGGACGCACTCCTGAGCCTCCTCGTTCGCTCATCGCTCTCTGTGGGGTCTCAGAAGCACGTACTTCCACGGGAGTCTCACCTTTTCCCTTCCCCCTTAAACAGTTAGGCTGGCGCGCCAAACTCTTATAAAGAACTCTCGTATTACTTAAAAAGTACTAACAACTGAATAACTGTAATTTTATCCTCATCCTATTAGGGGGACAATTCTCACAACATAGTCGACTTTTAATGCTCGCCTATTAGCTGTTCATGTTGCGATAACTATCAAGCAACTACTGCTGTGCAAACAACTCTTCGATAATTTCGATCGTTCGTAGGGCTTCTTCTGGTTCTACAGGTACAGCTGCGTTATGCAAGATGGCGTTGGCCATAACGGTGTAGAAGGTTTCGTAACTTCCAAGTTCAGTTTCATACTTGATCCCTTCTGGATATTCGTCGTTCACGAGCGTGCCATTTGTTGATGGGTCTTCTTCTCCCCATCCTTCGTCACCAGGTCCCTTTCCTTCCTTAAGCATAGCTTCTTGTTGGTCCATTCCATATTTAACATAGCTGCCTGTAGTACCGTGAACTTGTAGCTTCGGTCCTAGATGACGAGTTAAGGAGCTACTGTGGAGAATCACTTGTAATGTTCCATAGTCTAGTCTGACATGGAAGTAGTCATCCACCGTTCCTTCTTCGCGTTGAATGCGCACATCACCTTTAATATCTTCAGGCTTGCCAAATAGTGAAATCGCTTGGTCAATCAAGTGTGCTCCTAGGTCGAATAAGATTCCCGCACCTTTGCCTGGTTGCTCCCGCCACCGCTGTCGAACTTCTGGACGGTAACGGTCAAAGTGGGACTCATATTGAACAACCGTTCCAAGAGCACCTTCTTCAATAAGCTTCTTCGCTGTTAAGAAGTCGCTATCATAACGTCGATTCTGATAGACACTCAATTTCACGTTGTGCTCTTTAGCTAAGTCAATCAGCGTTCGCCCTTCTTCAGCAGTCACAACAAATGGTTTATCAATCACTACATGCTTCCCGTTTCGTATGGCACTTTCAGCGATTGGAAAGTGCAATTCATTCGGTGTAGCGATGACGACTAAATCAACACAATCACTTGTAACTAGCTCTTCTACGGTCGTGACATGCACCTTGTCCCCTAAAGCCTTATGTACTTTCTCTTCATTTGAACTTGCTACTTGTGTAATTTCGTATGTATGGAGTCGTTGAAAGAAAGGTGCATGGAACGTCGCACCTGAAAATCCAAATCCAACAAGCCCTACTCGTATCGTACTCATCTAATCCCCCATTTCTATCTGTGTATACATGTACTCTACCACAAATTTACGGTAGATACGTGAGGGAAAGCTTTGTCCTTATTCTCTACCGCATGAAATCCTACCCTTTCACACATAACTATAAGGAATGAATTGTGGGCAAAGGACTGGTTCTATATGCTGAGTTTTATCGGTTTAATAGGAGGGCTTGCCCTTCTTGTTTACTTAACACTTAAAGGGATGAACTTGCTTGTCGTAGCTCCATTTTGCGGCTTGTTTGTCGCACTCTTAAGCGGGTTATCCCTATTTCCCCAGACCAGTGAAGGCGATACAGCGGACTTTCTGAGCAATTACATGAATAGCTTCGCTGATTTCGTATCTTCTTGGTTTCCTATGTTCTTGCTAGGTGCCATATTTGGGAAAGTAATGGAGGACAGTGGGTCTGCTCAAAGTGTATCGAAGTGGGTCATTGGGAAATTAGGTATGGAACGCGCCGTTCTAGCGATTGTATTGGCTTGTGCCTTATTAACGTACGGAGGAGTAAGCTTGTTTGTTGTTGCCTTTTCTGTCTATCCTATGGCAATTAGTTTGTTTAAACAAGCCAATCTTCCTAGACGTTTCATCCCTGCCACGCTTGCATTTGGATCGGTTACGTTCACAATGACGTCTGCTGGCTCTCCAGAAATTCAGAACTGGATTCCAATTGAATACCTTGGAACGAGTCCTTATGCGGGTTGGGAAGTTAGCATCATTGTAGCCATTTTCCTAGCTGGTGCGGGGTATTGGTGGCTTAAGAAGATGATTCAGAAGGCGAAAGATAACGGAGAAGCCTTCGAACAGCGTGAGGACGACCCAGATGTAAGTGATCGTGAGTTGCCGAATCCGATTCTTGGAATTCTTCCGCTAGTAGTCGTCCTGCTATTATCTTTCACCTTACACGATACACTTGAGAAATCAGCTCTTATCGTTGCTCTTCTCGGAGGAAATATCGCTATTTATATACTTAACCGTAAATACTTCCAAGACTTTGGTGAAGCACTATCAGAAGGAACGACAGGTGCGCTTGTCGCCATTGGAAACACAGCTGCTGTTGTCGGATTTGGTGGAGTTGCCCAAGCATCTCCTGCCTTCCAGCAAGCAGTTAATGCCATGACGAATATACCGGGCAGCCCCCTCGTTGGAGGAGCAATCGCTGTAAGTATTATTGCAGGGCTAACCGGGTCAGCTTCAGGTGGGCAGGTCATTGCGCTCCCAATCCTCGCTCCCCACTATTTGGATATGGGAGTCAATCCAGAGGCGTTGCATCGTTCGATTGCGATATCCTCAGGAGCATTGGACTCTCTCCCACATAACGGTTATGTGGTCACGACCATTCGTGCGATCTGTGATGAAACCCACCAACGCGCGTACTGGGCCATGGGTGCCTTGACCGTCGTCTTACCTCTTATAGGAACCGCACTAGCTATTTTGCTCTTCTCATTCGGTTTCGGATTATAATAAAAAGGCTAAGAGCTTATCTAAAGCTCTTAGCCTTTTTATTCGTTCAATAAGTTTAAGAATTGCTTCGTCCGTTCGTGTTGAGGGTGTTCAAAGATGTCAGAAGGCGTACCTCTTTCAATGACGTGTCCGCCGTCCATGAACAGAACCTCGTCTGCCACTTCTTTAGCGAAATTCATTTCGTGGGTCACTACAACCATCGTCATCCCTTCACGTGCCAGGTCTTTCATGACTTGCAGAACTTCTCCTACTAACTCAGGGTCAAGCGCAGAAGTGGGCTCGTCAAATAGGATCACTTCTGGGTCCATGGCAAGTGCTCTTGCAATTCCGACGCGCTGTTCTTGTCCACCAGAAAGTTGAAATGGGTAGTACTGTTCTTTATCTCCTAAGCCAACTTTCTGAAGAAGTTCAGAAGCTTTCTTCTGCGCCTCTTCTTTCTTCCGTTTTTGGACGGTAATCGGTCCTTCCGTCACATTCTGTAAGGCAGTAAAGTGAGGAAACAGATTGTACGTTTGAAAGACCATACCGGTTAGGCGGCGCAAGGAACGAATGTCCTTCTTAGTAATGGTCTCAGTGAAATCTAAGGTTTGGTCGTTAATAGTCAATACCCCTCGATTAGGTGTTTCAAGAACGTTTAAACAACGAAGAAGGGTTGTTTTCCCTGAACCAGATGGGCCTATGATCACAACGACTTTCCCTTTATCAACGTTCAAGTCCACACCCTTTAGCACCTTTAGATTTCCAAACTGAATGTGTAAATCTTTAACAGATAGCATACTTTGGTCTCCTTACGTTTTCACATATCGGTTTAGGCGATTTTCGACCTGGTCCTGTCCTAGAGAAAGAACAAAACAAATCACCCAATATATAAAGGCTGCTTCTGTATAAAGAAGCAATGGTTCGTAGGTGTTCGCTACAATCTCTTGAGACTTACGAAACATCTCCGTAACAAGAATTGTAGAAGCGAGAGACGTATCTTTCACAAGACTAATAAATGAGTTTGACAATGGCGGAATTGAAACGCGAGCAGCTTGTGGCAGGATTACTCGCTTTAATGCCTGCCCATATGTCATCCCAATAGAAGATGAAGCTTCCCATTGTCCTTTCGGGATGGATTGAATGGAAGCACGTATGATTTCAGATGCATACGCCCCCGTATTTAATGAGAACCCAATAACCGCTGCTGGGAAAGGGTCTATCTTCCAACCAATTGAACCGAAACCAAAGAATATAATAAAGAGTTGTACAAGCAATGGCGTACCTCGAATAATCGAGATGTACACACGGGCAATGCCGCTTAGAAGCTTGTTTCCGGATAACCGGAATAAGGCAGTTGTAACCGCAAGAATTAAACCAATGACAAAAGCAATGAGGGTCATTGGAATCGTGTATGTTAGAGCTCCTTTTACTAAAGGCCAGAACGAGCTTTGAGCAATATCTACATATCGTTCAAAGCCTGTTGCTGGCACAGAACCAATCAATATATTATTTAGAAGAGACATCTTCACCAAACCACTTGTTCGATATTTCTGCTAACGTGCCATCTTCTTTCATTTCTTCAAGGGCTCCGTTTACAGCTTCTACTAGCTCCTCATTGCCTTTTCTAAATGCAAATGCATTCTCAGATGCATCCTCTTGACGGTCTACAATTTTGGCTTTTACACCTTCCCCTTTTTGGTTAAGGAAGTCGAGTACAGAAAGACGGTCATTGACAGTTGCTTCAGCGCGGCCTGTTTCAATTAGTTGCATCGCAGGGTTAAATCCTTCAACACCTACAATGTCAGCACCGTATTCTTTAGCAATATCTCCATAGTTACTTGTAAGCGATTGTGCTGCTTTCTTACCTTCAAGGTCCTCAAATGTATTGATGCTCGTGTTATCTTTACCTACCACTAGCACGGCAGAAGTATACGTATATGGTGTAGAGAAGTCATATTTCTCTTTACGGTCTGGTTTAATTCCGACTTGGTTGGCGATCATGTCAAATCGTTCTGTATTTAAACCAGCAAACATGGAATCCCATTTAGTTTCATTGAACTCTACTTCAAGATCTAGACGCTTCGCAACTTCACGCGTAACCTCTACATCGTAACCTGTAAGTTCATCATTTTCACCGTGGAATGTATATGGCGGATAAGTACCTTCTGTTCCAACTGTTAGAACGCCTTTTTCTTTGATTTCATCGTATAAGCTTGCGCTATCGCTAGAGCCTTCGCTGCTCTCATTTCCACTGCCACATGCAGCTAGTACAACGAGCAGAAGTGCGCTTATAAACGAGATTGTTAATCGTTTCATCGGTTTTCCTCCTCAATTTCAATTAAAACCCAGTAAGTTGATGTGAATTAAAATGCTTTATTACTATACACATTGGTTTGAATGACTGTCAATCAAAAAACTTATTATAGTTTGTGTAGCCCTTTATAAAAATATAAGGGTTCTAATCGAAATACAATTTAAACGCTCATAGTTGAAAAGCACATAACAAAAGCTCTCCTATAATAGAGAGCCTTCATCGTCTTCATATATGTATTGCATAAATGCTAAATCAAGCCAGCGGTCAAATTTAAATCCAGCTTTACGAATTGTGCCATTGTGTTGAAAGCCAAGTTGCGAATGAAGGCGAATACTAGCATCATTAGTGGCATCGATTCCAGCTACCATCGTCTTCATACCGCGGCCTTTCGCGTCTTGAAGTACAGAGTGAAGGAGCCGCTTTCCAATCTTACGCCCTCGGTATTCAGGATGAACGTATATGGAATGTTCCACCGTATATTGGTACGCAGGCCAATCGCGGAAAGGACCATACGTTGCAAATCCCGCTACAACCCCTTCGATATCTTCCACGAAAACAGGCCAGTTGAATTGTTGCTTTGAACGGAACCAAGCCTTTCGCTCTTCTAACGTTTGAGGGTGATAACTGTATACCGCCGTTGTATGTATGATGGCATGATTGTAAATTTCTAATATAGCAGCAAGGTCTTCATGTGTCGCTTCCCTGATCATCCCCGTCTCCCCTTTATTCATAATTGCAAGTCATATAACGAGACTATACCATTACTTTCTTCAGGAGACTACCTTTAACGATTTGGATGAACTCTACGAACATACCCCTCCACAGAACGTCGATCAATTCGCTCTTCGTGTACATGCCAAAGACGTATCGTTCCGTACAAAGAAACGAGTAGCGCACAAATGCCAATCAAAGGAACCGATTGAGCAGCATATGAAAACTGCATTGCTGCCATTCCTAAATAGATTACGAAGAACATCATACAATGGATAACACTAACTACCACCTTGCTTTCATAACGGATTCGTCTTCCGAAGTGACGTCTATTTAGGATTGGAAGCCATATGAGACTAGCAAATAAGGAAGCCAGTGCAATAAAGAAGCCTCTTCCGACCCCTGTTGTCATGAATACAAATAAGAACGAAACGTAAAACAAGCTTGATGCCCACCGTTTACAACACAAGTGAAACAGAACACGTAGTTGAAATGGAAGCAAATCGGGCATCCCCCGAAGTATCAACCTCATGACAAGCGGGAGTACAACATACCAAAGAATACTGACTCCAATCGCCCATCCCCACTGAAACTCTACACTCACCTATGCCACTTCCCTCCCCCGTTTAATAGTCCTCTTTTACCCTTGTCCTTCCTATCTTATACGTCACTTCCTATAAAGAGGGAGCAACTTTCAGATAGGCACATACAATGAACTACGATTGAAAGGGGGATTTCGGCATGTATCCAATCTTAGCTGGAAACAAGAGTGTTTCAAGGGGGCAAACGTTTAGACAAGAGCGCTTCTTTGGTGGATATGGATTTCGACCATTCGGATTTCCGTTTTTTGGCTTCCCATTTTTCGGAGGTCTCGTTGGAGGGTTACTAGGGGCATCTTTATTTAGTCCGTTTCTATGGAGTGGGTTTTACTCTCCTTATTATCCATTTGGTGGACTCGGTTATGGAGGATTCGGATTTTATTAATATCTTTTTCTTGCATGAATCGAGCTTACAATTTAGGATTGTTCCGTCAGCGTTTCAACGGCTACGAGATGTTCGTACACGAATAAGCATTAAAGTTGTACCGTTGAATCATCTGATATATGATAGCGAAGAACTATTTTGAAGGGGAGGGTTTCGCATGAAAACCATCTTTACCTACTATGTCAACATCTTGTGGATCTTAAACGCTCTCTTACTTGTCACCGCCACTTTCGGATATGTATCATGGTTCGCTCCCTTAGCCATCTTAATTTATACGTTTGTTGTCTTACGCGTGAAGACAAACATCTTTAAATATGAATGCAGAAATGCGGAACCTCACCCATGCTAGGGTGAGGTTCTTTTTTTAACTAACCGTTTTTCATTTGAGTATAAACAACATATGTAACTGAAGATAAAGGTGTTCACATCGGCTGAACGCCTTTATTTTTGTTTAATGGTTTCATATATCGAAACACCTACTTCTTTTTTTGAAATTCATTTACGAACGATATACGATTACGAATGTGCAAAGGGGGCACACACTCATGAGTCAATATGAAGTTTCAACGTTGAAAAAAGGTTTACTCATCCTCGACGCGCTAATGGAGCACGGTGAGATGACGATGAGCGAAGTGATGCATCACATGAAGTTAAATAAAACGACGGCGTTTCGCATGCTCTACACCCTGGAGCATATGGGTTACATCCATAAGAAAGGCCATTCGTATCAGGTCTCAACGAAGCTTGGGACATATAAGCAGTCACACCAATTACTTGTAGATTGGTCGTCTGTTCCGCCGTTATACGAGCTCAGTCATGAGCTTGGTGAGACGATGTATATCGGAATCTTAGACGGAACAGATGTTGTGACAACTCAGGTCGTTGATGGGACGCATGCCATGCGGATTCATTCTCAAGTAGGAGATCGAGACCCAGCGCATGGCAGCGCCCTCGGAAAAGCCATTGTTGCTTTCTTTGACGAGCGTAAGCAACGAAATTATTTGCAACAGCTCAAATGGGAGAAGCGTACCGAGAATACGTTCGACGATGAGCAACTGTTCTTGTATCACTTAAAGGCAATCCGTAACCAAGGGTTTGCTGTAGATGATGAAGAGACAGAAATAGGATTACGATGCATTGCCGCTCCAATTTACCATAATGGTGAAGTTGTAGCAGCCGTTGCACTATCCGGTCCAGCAAGTCGAATCCCAAAGCAACAAGACACGTATCACAGTAAGAAAATTAGAGCCTGTAGCGCTCAGATTTCAACATTATTGTAGCGATGGAACAGGAGGAGACACCTATGAACAACTTATCATCTAAAGCCATCATTGGCCTTCTATCATTAGCCATAAGTGCCTTCGCCATCGGGACGACGGAATTCGTGATTGTCGGACTCCTTCAAACCGTTGCAGTGGACCTCGACATTACCGTAACGAAAGCAGGGTCACTTATCTCCGGCTACGCCGCAGCGATTGCCATTGGGACGCCCATTGTCACAACGATGACAGGAAAGCTTCCTAAAAAAGGGTTACTTCTTACGTTTATGTCCATTTTCATTATCGGAAACATCCTATCTGGACTTTCCACAACGTATGAACTGCTCATGATTTCAAGAATTATTACGGCAGTTGCACATGGCGTATTCTTTGCGATTGCAGCAACAGTTGCAGCAGAGCTTGTACCAAAGGATAAACAAGCATCAGCCATTTCAATTATGTTCACTGGACTAACCGTAGCGACGATTATTGGTGTGCCATTTGGTACCTTTATCGGACAAGCTGTTGGTTGGAGAGCTACGTTCTATTCCGTAGCCGCCCTTGGACTGATTGGGTTACTTGCGAACATATGGGCAGTCGATCGGATTAAACGACCTGCTGAATCCCCTACTCTTGGTGATGTCGGTAGACTTATTGCGAATCCAAGGATTGTACTTGCACTCCTTATGACTGCATTCGGTTTCGGTGGGACGTTCGCATTATTCACCTATCTGTCCCCGATTCTTGAGAACGTAAGCGGATTTTCTGAGAGCGCAATCTCTTGGATGCTATTGCTTTACGGAGTTGCCGTTGCCATCGGGAACATCGTAGGTGGCAAGATTAGTAACAACCATCCCGTTAAGGCGCTACGCTATGTATTCTTTATTCAAATCTTTGTGTTGTTGCTACAAATGGTACTCTTACCTAGCCAAGCATTAAGTTATCTATCCGTCTTCATCCTTGGATTGTTTGCCTTTATGCTAACTCCCGGCGTACAGTCCTACATTCTCATGCTGGCTGAGAAGCTTGTACCAAAGGCTAAAGAAGTAGCATCAGCGATGAATATCGCTGCGTTTAACATCGGGATTGCCGGAGGTTCCGCCATTGGTGGATTTGTCGTGGATTATATGGATTACATGGATACAGCCTGGATTGGAGCGATTATGGTCGTGGTTGCCCTATTACTCGCCGTAATCAACTATCGACTCGACAAGAAACAAAATTTATTCTAAAGGAGAAATGACCATGAATACAGAACAACTTCTACAACTTGAAGAGGAACTTGTCTTTAACCAATTCACAAATGAAGATGCTTTGCAACTTGGGATAGAACTGATTAATTATGCGAAAGAGAACGGAAAGTCCGTTGCAGTACACGTTGAGAAGAACCATCTTCCGTTATTCACTCACCTTATGGACGGCACATCAGAAGAGAATATCAAGTGGTTATATCGTAAGAAAAATGTAGTGGATCATTACAACCACAGCACTCAATTTATCGCGGCTCGCTTTGAAGAGATGGGTACGACGCACAATGAGAGCTCCCTACTTCCTGTTAATGATTATCAAGCTGTTGGTGGCTCCCTTCCTATTAATATTAAAGGTGTTGGAAATATTGGCTCTGTAACAGTTGCCGGTCTGACCCCTCAGATGGACCACGATTATTGTGTTGCAGGCGTTAAACGCTTCTTAGGTACGGGCGAATAAGGAGTAAGAGTGAACGAGCATGCACCTGAACATCTTTGATGCATGCTCGTCTTTCATTTACATAGAATCGTATCTTCTAAAGTTTCCGAACCAATCAGGACTTATGTCTGATTGGTTTGTTTCATTCTAGTGACTTCTTCCTGTTTAAGGGAATTTATAAAGGACTCTTGGAGATTATGTCGAAACATGTGACAGAAGGAAGTACTTTTATTCAGGGAGGATGGTTATTTTGACAAAAGCTTGGAAAGTAGTCGTATCAGGGATTATGGTGGGGTCCACTCTATTGGCTGCCCCTATACAAGATGCTCATGCTGCAAATGGACCAAACTATCAGGGAAATGAAACCATTAAGAATGAACGTCTTCACTCTTATGAGGAGATGGTCAACTTCCTTGAACAGGTTGAACAACGCTCTCAACACATGGAGCTTGAAGTATATGGTCAATCCGTCAAAGAACGTGATTTATACTTAGCAAAGTTCATCCAAGATGAATCTAACCCTACGATTCTATTTCTAACTCAGCAACACGGGAATGAAACACTTACAACAGAAGCTGCTTTGAACGTCATTAAAAAGTTGAGTTCAAATGGCAAACCTGTACGAGAAATCTTAGACAACGTTAACGTGCTGATTGCCCCTCGCCTCAATGTCGATGGAGCTGAAGGCGATGTCAACTTCTCATTAGAAGACTACGTATCGGGTACACATACTAGATATAACGCAAATGGAGTAGATTTGAATCGTGACCACATTGACCGTGAGCAACCTGAAACGAAGGCGTTACACGAGAATATTCTTCAAGTCTACAAACCTGATTACATGATTGACCTACACCACCAAGGGACACAGGTTACATTAGGTGAAGATGGACCGCTCGTATCTGGATCTATCCTTTACCCAACGAATGACCAAGTCCCTGAAGATGTGTTGCAAGGTTCCAAGCAACTCGGTTCTGTCTTATATGGAGCTATTGAAGCTAAAGGGTATGGAATCCTATCTAAATATCCTGGTGGCACCGCGAACACCATTTCACGAAATGGATTAGCAAATGAATACGGCATCTCCACCCTCTTGTTTGAAATGAGAGGAATGGCAGACCATTATAGAGAAGACTATGTGTTAGGTCAGAAGAGCAACGGCAAGCTTATTCAACAAGGAGTTACAGGCATGATGGCTGTACTAGAATCCATTGCGGATGACAGCATTTATGAAGCAGATGTTTCATTCTGGGATGATTTGACGGAAAGTTATTATCAAGGAGAGTAATCACAGGTAAAGCCATGGGTATATGCTCCATGGCTTCTTTACATATTGCTCTTATGTGGAAGGTGCTTATTGTCCACTTGTACGAACTGATTTCTACTTTACGAGGCTACACTTCGCTGGTGATATTCCTTTCCAATCACTCACTCGACGCCACGCTAGATGATGATTAATCCACATTCATCATATCTCCCATTGGCTGCCCCGTCTCAAGATAGCTCTTTAAATTGCTTAAGATTGCCGGCCATCCATTGTTGACCCCTTCAAACGTATCATCTCGGTCGACAAAGTAATGCGGTTGTAAGTCTTTATGAATCACAATCAACTTAGTCGCCTCAGCATAAGGCTGCAAAGTAAAGATAACTCTTGTTGGTGGATCGTCACTTTCCGGTGATGACCAAGTAATTTCTAATCGTTTCGAAGGTTCAAGCTCCACAATCTCCCCCTCTATGTCGGTCGAACCATCTTTCTTAACATATTTAATGGAAGAACCAATCTCCCAATCGGATTGCACCTTTCTGCCAAAGAAATAATATTGAGTACTCTCTCCAGTAGTGATTGCATCCCACACGACATCCGTTTCTTTATTTATGTAAATCGTGTAATCATAAGTTAAATCCCCCACTCCAATCTCCTCCTTTAAATACTTTTCAACCCACTCTTTACTTCTATCCATTGAAGGTTTTCTCCTTCCTCCAAACCACAAAACCAGTTAGCCAAAAAAGGAAAGTGCTGGTAGACTTGGGACAGAGGGACAGGTTTATTGTCCCAAAGGGGGGAATGGTTGATGATTAAAGGATTATATGAAGCTCATTTACCTGTAAAGGATCGAAAAAAAGCGCTTGCTTTTTATGAAGGGTTAGGATTACCACTAGCTTTTGAAGGGCATCGAGTGACATTCGTTTGGATAGAGAAAGGAAAGAGTTGGCTCGGTTTATGGGATTCTGATGAAGTCAACTTACCCTATCATCCTTCCATTCGACATATCGCCTTCCAAGTCGATAAAGATGATTTACGCCGCTCACAAGAATGGCTTGACGAACTTGGTATAGAAGTAAAAACTACGTTCGGCGTTTCACCAGAAGACCAACCTCTCGTCCTATCCAATTTACCACATGGACATGGTGCAATTTATTTCGATGACCCAGACGGCAACTCATTAGAACTCATTCCCCCTCTAGAACTAGACACATATGAAGAAAGAGAGATTATCCCATTTGAGGAATGGGACAGAGCAACACAAAGGGGGAATGGTTGATGAGAGCATTGTGCTTACTATACGACGGTTACATAGAGTGGGAGATTAGCCCACTCACTTATATGCTACAAGTAACAGACGTAGACGTTGATACAACTGGAGTACAGAAGGAAGTTAAGAATTGTGGAGGATTTCGTGTTCAGACTGATTATCTCCTTCATGAATGTGATGCAGATGCTTATGATTTATTGCTTATACCAGGAGGCGAGCCTGATTCGCTTTATTCCGAAGCATCTTTAACGACGCTCATTCAACATTTCCATGATCAGAGAAAGACGATTGCAGCCATTTGTGGCGGCACCTTGTTATTGGGTGCAAGTGCTATCATGGAGAATCATACATATTCCACCTCTGTTGAACCGGAAGACCTCGTTGGAATTTTGGAACCAGCTCATAGAAGTCTTGCGGATGTTACCGTGTCAGATGGCATCATCACAGCAGAAGGAAATGCCTATATTGAATTTGCAGTCGCTGTAATGAAGCACTTGAATTTGTTTAAAGACCGCGAAGATGAACTAGAGACCGTTTTATTCTTTAAGAACCAGCTTCGGGGGTAGATGCGGGACAAAGGGACACTTTACCTGTCCCCCCGTCCCATGGAGGTGTGTGATTTGTTTAGGTTATTGTTGGTTGAGGATGATCATTCTTTGTTTACAGAGGTGCAGGAGAGGTTGTCACAATGGAACTATGAGGTGCATGGGGTTCAGGATTTCCATGATGTGATGACGGACTTTACCACCGTCAATCCGGATCTTGTCATTATTGATATACAGTTGCCAAAGTTCGATGGGTTTCACTGGTGTCGACTAATTCGGGAGCATTCGAACGTGCCAATTCTCTTCCTTTCTTCAAGAGACCATCCGACAGATATGGTCATGTCTATGAACCTTGGGGCAGATGATTATATTCAGAAGCCTTTTCATTTTGAGGTGCTCGTGGCAAAGGTGCAAGCGGTTCTTCGAAGAGCGTACAACTACACGCAGGATACAAATGAGATTAAATCGTGGGCCGGTGCTACGATTGACTGGGATCGAAACCGCGTATCGAACGAATACGGTTCGATTGAGCTTACAAAGAATGAGATATTCATCCTCCAACTCCTTGTAGAACAGAAGAACAAAATTGTCAGTCGTGATTCCTTGATTAGAAGGTTATGGGAAGATGAGCGGTTCGTAAGTGACAATACACTTACTGTCAATGTAAATCGGTTGAGAAAGAAACTGGGGGACCTGAAGTTAGGCGAGCAGCTTCAGACAAAGGTCGGACAAGGTTATGTCTTAGTAGAGGGTTCGAACGTATGATTGCTACTTTTCTAAGAGAACGTCTAAGTTGGATTCTTCTACT
The DNA here is from genome assembly GCF_000425205.1 of Pontibacillus halophilus JSM 076056 = DSM 19796. Lineage (GTDB taxonomy): Bacteria > Bacillota > Bacilli > Bacillales > BH030062 > Pontibacillus_A > Pontibacillus_A halophilus. Next base: position 50,509 of record NZ_AULI01000010.1, read on the forward strand.
AGTGTCCTTTCAATTGCTGGCTATCCTCCTAGCTTTTGTCGACAGCACTGTCCCAATCACAAGTGTGCTTTACTATGTACTGCTCACAAGCACCTTGTTTCTTCTATTTCTTGTCATTCGATACATAAACGAAATGCAATTCTACAAGAAATTAAGTATACGTAACCACGATTTCGATATTGGAACAATCCCAAAGGGTGAAAGTCCCCTTGAAGAGCTTGTCGAGGAACATTTGACTACGCAAGTGGAACAATTGCGACATGAAGCGTTTCGTCATCAACAGCAACTTGAAGAAGAGCAGGATGAACTCGTAGCGTGGATTCATGAAGTGAAAACTCCCTTGTCCGCAATTCGACTCATTATGGATAAAGTGAATCACGAAGAAACACAATCACAGCTGTATTATGAATGGCTTCGAATCCATCACTTACTCGACCAACAGCTCTATCAGAAGCGGCTCCCCTTTATGCAAAATGATTTGTATATGGAGAAAGTTTCGCTTCGGGAGTTGGTTGTGACTGAACTGCGCTCCCTCCAATCCTGGTGTATGCAGAAAGGGATTGGATTTGAGCTTCAACTACATGGACAACATGTGTTGAGTGATGCAAAGTGGCTTGCCTTTATTCTAAGACAACTCCTCACCAATGCGATTAAATACAGTCAGAATCAAGACATTCACCTTACGTCTTATGAGAAAGATGGTCAAATTGCGCTTTCTATTTCGGACAAAGGGCGCGGTATCGAGAAGCAAGACCTCCCTCGTATCTTTGACAAAGGGTTTACCTCCACATCTGTACACAATGACCGCTCTTCCACGGGCATGGGGCTCTATTTAGCGAAGCGAATTGCGGACAATCTAAGGATTCGTGTAACCGTAAATTCCATTTATGGGGAAGGGTCTACCTTCACACTCTTCTTCCCGAATCAGAATGACATAGACCATGTTCGAAGCATGTGACAGAAATGTCACGTGCTTCCTGTATTTTGTTAGGGAAATCAAACGAATTTCATATCCTCACACCTTACAATAAACGTAACATAACCGTTTAGGAGGTAAATTCATGAGCATCTTACAAGCACAGAAGCTGTACAAAAGCTATGGAAACAAATTTACGAAGCAAGAAGTGTTACGAGGAATTGACCTTTCCATTGAAGAAGGAGAATTTATAAGCATCATGGGCGCATCAGGTTCTGGTAAAACAACGCTGTTAAACGTCCTCTCATCTATTGATAAAGTAAGTAGAGGAAGCATTGTGATTAACGGAAAGGAACTCACAACCCAAAAGGAAAAGCAACTAGCTGAATTTCGAAAGCATCACCTCGGCTTTATCTTCCAAGAGTACAACCTACTCGATACGTTGACCGTGAAAGAGAACATCCTCCTCCCACTGTCTATTACGAAAGTGAGCAAAAAGGAAGCCAACGAACGCTTCGACACCATTGCAGGAGATTTAGGTATTAAAGAAATTCAACACAAATACCCTAACGAAATCTCAGGCGGACAGAAGCAACGAACTTCTTCAGCTAGGGCGTTCATTCATCAGCCAAGCATTATATTTGCAGATGAACCAACCGGAGCTCTTGATTCTAAATCCGCTTCTGATTTACTCCATAAATTAAGCGATTTGAACAAGAAGCATCACGCTACGATTGTAATGGTTACACATGACCCGGCTGCGGCGAGCTATAGCAATCGCGTTGTCTTCATTCAAGACGGGTCAGTCTATACGCAGCTGAATAAAGGGAACCAGACGAGAAATGCCTTCTTGAAGGATATTATGAGAACTCAAGGTGTTTTAAGTGGGGTGCAGTATGAGCATTAACTCACTTATTCTAAAGAATTTAAGAAAGAATCTTCGTCACTATTACTTATACGTATTTGCACTGATCTTTAGCGTTGCCCTCTATTTCTCCTTCGTCACACTTCAGTTTGATCCACAGATTGACAGTGAGACTGGGAGCGTTAAAGGAGAAGCTGGCATTCGAGTAGCCTCTTATCTCCTATTGGCCATTGTTGGTGTTTTCTTGCTCTATGCCAACTCCATTTTCGTTAAGCGGCGAAGTCGAGAAATTGGTCTCTTCCAACTTGTGGGTATGACGAAAGGACGCGTATTTCGCATTGTTAGCTTCGAGAACTTGATTCTTTACTGTGGTTCCTTCCTCTTAGGAGTAGGAATTGGATTTACGGTTTCGAAACTTACGAAGATGATTCTGTTCAAAGTGACAGGAGTAAGTGGGATAGCACAGCTCAATTTCTCAGTGGATGCGCTCCTCCAATCCCTACTCGTATTCGCTGTATTGTATGTTCTTATCAGTATCATGAATGCTGTATTTATAAAGCGCCACAACATCCTCTCCCTCTTTAGAGTGGTCTCCTCGACAGAAACAAAAGTAGGTCGGATTACAGTATGGGAGATTATTATGGGAGTTCTAGGGTTCTTGCTCATCCTTTCTGGTTATTACGTATCCTCCACCCTGTTTAGTGGGTCTCTCGGCTCCATAAACACACTCTTTCTTAAGATGATGTACACATTAGCATCTGTTATTGTAGGTACGTATTTCTTCTACAAAGGGTCCGTACGGTTTATTACGAACTTACTACGGAAGCGTAAGGGTGGATATTTAAATGTGAATGAGGTTCTTTCCCTTTCATCCATTATGTTTCGAATGAAATCAAATGCATTCGTCCTCACGATTATTACGACTGTTTCTGCACTTGCAATTGGGTTATTAAGCCTGAGTTATATCTCGTATTATTCGACGGAAACAAATGCAAAGGAACGAATTCCGTTCGACTTCGCTATGACAACAAATGAAACCACAAATGAATTCAAAGCAGCTCTCGACGAAGAAGGAATTCAATACGAAGAGATTAATAGAGAGATTGTTATGGCAAATGTGAAGGTAGAGGACATTTTAGCTGAGGATTATGAGGAAGGTTCTTTTAACCCCAATGAGATGACGATCTCAATCATTAGTGAAGCTACCGTAGATGGAATCGATGTAGCGGTAGATGAGATGTATTTCTCAGGGTATAGTGACCTGTTAGCCAATGTCATTCGAATGAATGAACAGGGTACAGTCTCCCTACAAACAAAAGAAGATTCGTACGATATGAGTTATTTGGGGATGAAGGAAGATTCCTATGTGACTTGGACATTTAACATGGGTGGCTTGCCAACAGGAATTGTCGATGAAGAACAGTTCGCAGCTCTTCAACAAGAGCAAGACCCAACTCTTCAGAAGGAATCATCCTTTCTCGTAGGAATGAATCTCATCCACTCAAACGACAAGGAGAAGGCTCTATCCCTCTTTAGAGATCTTGGTTACAGGCAGAATGACAACGCCTATTCCCAAGAAGATCATAAACAACTGCTGCGTCAAGCCTTTGGACTATCGATGTTTATCGTTGGCTATCTTGGACTCGCCTTTCTCACAACATCAGGCTGCATCCTCTATTTCAAGCAAATGGGTGAAGGTGAAGAAGAACAGCCAAACTATGTGATTCTAAGGAAACTCGGATACACCCAACGCGATCTCCTACGTGGCATTCGAGGCAAGCAACTATTCAGCTTTGGAATCCCACTGTTGGTGGGTTTAATTCACAGCTACTTTGCAGTGAAATCAGGATGGTTTTACTTCGGGACGGAGTTATGGGCGCCCATGGTCATCGTGATGATTGTCTACACCCTACTCTACTCTGGCTTTGGAGCCTTATCTGTGTTGTACTACAAGAAACTTATACGCCACTCCTTATAAAGAAAAGGGACGCGGGGACAGGTTCATTGTCCCCGCGTCCTTTATTACGTGCTCGACACTTTTTCTCTTGCGTTAGCACTTCGTTTCTTAGAATGTGGCTTCTTAGTTTGAGCTAGTTCTCGACTAGCGGCTTTGTAGAAAGAACCGCACATAAGCAAGACAACAACGGAAAACGGGAGCGCGGATATGATAAGTAAATTCTGTAACCCTTGTGTGCCTCCAAAGTAAACAATAATACCTGCCATGGAAGACAGCATAATGCCCCACACAATCTTAACGAAGCTAGAAGGCTCGATGGAACCTGATGAACTTAGCATTCCGAGTACAAACGTCGCTGAATCTGCAGATGTGATAAAGAAAATAGCAATGACGATAATTGTAATGAAAGACATGATGGTACCGAGAGGATAATATTCAAGCATCCCAAATGTTGCGGTCTCTAACGCATACTGAGAGATTTGCGCAATTCCGTTTTGTTCTAGGTTTATAGCTGATACTCCGAATACAGCAAAGAAGATAAAGCAAATAATGGAAGGAACAAGTAAGACGCCTAGCATAAATTCTCTTAACGTACGTCCTCTAGAGATACGAGCTATAAAGATCCCCACAAACGGAGACCACGATATCCACCATGCCCAGTAAAAGATTGTCCAACTATTAATCCATGACCGATTCTCTTCGTTAAGAGGTGCAATTCGAAAACTCATATCAAAGAAATTCGTAATATAGTTACCTAGCGTATTTGTAAACATATTTAAGATATATAGCGTTGGCCCTGCAATGAATAGCATAATCAACAGAACAAAACCCAATCCCATATTAATGTTGGACAAGTATTTAATCCCTTTATGTACGCCAGAGTAGGCTGAGATGATGAATAGCACAGTTGAAATGAATAGAACAAGTAATTGTACAGTAAATGTAGCCGGAGTATTGAACACGAACGACAAACCTTCGTTTATTTGAGCAGAACCGAAACCGAGTGTTGCAGCGACTCCAAATACAGTTGCTACAATGGCCAATGTATCAATCAACTTACCTGGTAGCCCCTGCATGGCCCTCTCCCCAAAAATAGGAGTCAATGTTGCACTTACTAGTCCAGGATAACCCTTATGGAATTTGAAGTAAGCTAAGACCAGGGCGACAATTCCATATACCGCCCATGCGGAAACTCCCCAATGGAAGAAAGAATACTGCATGGATTCTTTAATCGCCATATCGCTTCCTAACGGCGCATTAGGCGACTGTTTAAATGCGTGGGATATTGGTTCAGAAGTTGTCCAGAACACCATTCCCATACCCATGCCAGCGCTAAATAACATGGCGAACCAAGTTGGCAAATTGAATTCGGGACGTTCTCCTTCTTTCCCAAGTCGAATCTTTCCAAAGCGGGAAAACGTAATAAACACGCAAAAGAAAAAGATTAGCACAAATAAAATCAAATAATACCAACCAAATTTATCCGATATAAAAGTAGTTGCAGTACTCGACCACGTTTCCAATTGGTTTGGTGCCACGGCTCCAATTAAGACAAACAAGGCACAGATGGTAACTGAATACCAAAACACAACTGATACATTCCTCATCGTTACACCTCTTATGTAAAATTGATTACTTCACTTCCACAACAGCAAGCAACCTTTTTCTTACATACCACTAATTGGAATAATGTAAACCGATTTCATGAAAACCAATTATTTTCTTATAATATTATTTCCCTACAATTTAAAGGTAACATCATTCATTTAAAACTATCTCACTATCATAACCAGAAGGGACGGAGGGACAGGTTCGTTGTCCCCGCATGAAATGCGGACAATGAACCTGTCCCTCCGTCCCACCTCATACAACTAACGGTAGCTTAATTTTCAGTGTGAATGTGTTTTGTTTATGGGTGAAATCCAAATGGCCATTGTTCTCTTTAATAAGATCAGCAATAATAGAAGCGCCTACTCCCCTCCCGCGAGTACCTTTCGTAGAATACCCAGGAGTCTTATAAAGATGGTCTAACACTTCTGCAGGAATGGATTCCGTGTCATTGGAGACAGTTAGAATCGAGAATGCACTCTTCCGTTGAAGAGAGAGTGTGACTGATGCTGAATTGTCCTTTCTCTTATACGCTTCTGCCGCTTCAAATGCATTACGAAGGACATTCTCCATAAGTTGGGTGACATGCGTTTGGTCCTGCAGGATGGAGGCTAGTGGATAATGCAATGCTAAAGAAAATGTAAGATCAGACGCGTTCGCTCGCCTTTCATAGGTTTGAAGAAGCCCCGCCGTTAGTGCCGTTTCCCCTGACACAGTTCGACTAACATCCTCATAGGATTGACTCAACCGCCCTACATACTCGGATGCTTCATTAAATCGCTTCTCCTCCAACAAATGCTCTAAACTAGCGATGTGCTTTACGTAATCATGGCGTTCTTTACGCAGCTCCCAGAACGTGTGATCTAAATCGTTTAGCTGTCTCTCTAACGAAGCGTGACGGGCTTCCATTACCCGTCGTCTTTCAATGAGGACTTCACTCCATGCATACAAACACAAAGAACTCACTATGATAAGCAAATCCATAAGCGTGTGATTGGCCACATATCCGAGAACCCAAACCAGCATTATCCCCCACAGAACGTACGCGTTCTTTATGTCGACTGGCACCCTTCTAACACGCTTTCGTCTATCTAACAGAAAGGCAACCAGAACGCCTGCCATTCCTCCATATACATACGGGAGCCATTGACTTATGTACATCGCTACATGAAGCCCAAGCAATACATTTGGCACCACATGTGTTCTTCTCTCCTTCATTCACTCACAACCTAAAAGTAATAATTTTGAATATAGTCCAGTTGACTTTTCGTGATTAGCGCTGATTCTTGAATCCCTTCAAAAATGACTGTATAGGAATTCTTCGCATAAAGTGAAAAGCTCTTCACGTAATGAATGTTAATAATAAACGACCGATGAGAGCGGATGAAATCTCGTTCTCTCAGTTCCCCTTCCAATTCATTAAGCGTTTGATAGGTCGTTACAGGCCCTTTAACTGTGTAAATGGTTGAAGACCGTCCTGTTCGTTCAATAAATTGAATTTCTTTCTTTGGAACAATATGAATCTCTGACTTTTGTTTAATGAACAGATTCCCTTTCATTTCTCCTGACCGATTCTTTTCTCGGTATCGTTCTAGAGATTGGATCAGCCGTTCCTTGCGATAGGGCTTCATAATGTAATCATGAACATTTAGCTCAAAGGCATGAACGGCATACCCACTATGTGCCGTCACAAAGATCACGTGTATGTCTAAAGCATGTGTATGGATAAGATCTGCCAATTCATAACCTGACAGTTCGGGCATTTCAATATCAGCAATGAGTAAATCAAGCGGATGTTCTTTCACAAATTCATAGGCTTCCTTCGCTGATGTGCTTGAAAACACAATCTCCATATCTTCCTGTTGTTGAATGATACTCAAGACTTTCTCTAAGTCTAGCTCTCGATCATCAACAATGCCTACTGTAATCAAGAATGTCTGCCTCCCCTTCCCCTTCTCTATCGACCATTGTATCATTTTCCCATCGTAGGAAGGACGCTTCACGACATAAAATGGCATTTTTGCGACATGTTAGGTGTAACCTCCTCCTAATTTCGGTAAGCTTATAGCAGACATAAACGGGAGGGGAATTGCGATGATTGAAATCAATGAAGTAACAAAGACATTTCCACATAAGAAGAAGCCCATTACGGCTTTGAACCATGTAAATTTGACGGTTAAAGAAGGTCAGGTTGTTGGGTTACTTGGGGAGAATGGAGCGGGTAAAACGACGCTGTTACGCGCCATTGCAACCATGTTAACGCCGACGAGCGGTCAAATTCTCGTAGGAGGTCACGATACCGTTAGACACGCGAGACACGTTAAACAACTCATCGGTGTTCTGTTCGGCGGTGAGACTGGATTATATGACCGCTTAACCGCAAGAGAGAATTTAACCTACTTCGGAACGCTCTATGGTCTCTCAAAACACGAGACAAAGGTAGCAATCGATGAACTGACAACACGCTTCGGAATGAAAGATTACTTAGACCGGCGAGTTGGCAACTTCTCCAAAGGAATGCGTCAGAAGGTCGCCATTGCTCGTACGCTCATTCATGACCCTGCTATCATTCTTCTTGATGAGCCAACAACTGGGCTTGATATTACGTCGAGTAACGTATTTAGAGAATTGATTCTTCAATTAAAGAAGCAGGGAAAGACCTTACTCTTCTCCAGTCACATCATGGAAGAAGTTCAGGCTTTATGCGATTCTGTTGTAATGATGCATAAAGGGCAAGTGGTTTATGAAGGGCAGCTAGAAGTTCTTTACCATCATGAAGACTCAGAGGATTTAAATTATATCTTTATGTCTAAACTCGCCAGGGGGCATTCAGCATGATGTGGCGTATGTATGTAAAGGAAATAACAGACGCTTTGAGAGACCGAAGAACACTAGTCTTAACCTTTCTCATCCCTATCTTCACCATGTCTGCACTTGTCCTCTTTTATGAAAGTATGATCTCAGACAACTCGGATGAGACGTATCAGGTCGCTGTTCTCAAATCTGAAATGAAAGAGATGGAACAAGTATTTGCAGGGGTTGACCAAGTTGAGCTTTCGAAAGTTAATGATGTTGGAGACATCCGTACTGGGGTTGAAGAAGGAGAGTATAAGTTAGGCATTATCACTTCCGGCTTCTCTATTGACTCACTGGCGGAAGAAGGGATTCAGGAGATTACGTTACACGGAGACTCGACAAGCACGGATACGTCCACACTCATGTCGCTCGTTGAGAATCAGTTCAACGTATTAGAGCAGCAATACGTCGAAGAACGACTTACGTCAAATGGAGTAAATTCCTCTGTGTTAGAAGCGATTGTAGTGAATGCAGAAAGTGTGGAATATAACAGCGACAACTTGACCGCTACATTGATGCTCGCTTACTTGCTGCCAATGCTCGTCTCTATATCGGTTGCGACAGGCGCAATGCCTATATCTGCAGACATTATTGCTGGAGAAAAGGAGCGTAAGACGCTAGAAGCTTTACTTATGACGCCTGTCAGTCGTAGTAAAGTGTTAATTTCAAAATGGTTAACCGTTTCTACAATCGGCTTTCTAGCTGGCGTTACCTCGCTAACCATCGTTGTGGTAGAAACGTTCTTCTTCACGGACAACTTGCAAGAAGCTTTAACCTTCGAGGATAACCTTGGCTTCATCATTCTCTCCTTCGTGTTACTAGCCATTGGCTTTGGTATGTTTATTGGTGCGATCTTAATCGTTATCAGCATCCTATCTAAAACGGTTAAAGAAATGAATAGTTATGCGAGCCCAGTCATTATGATTACCGTTGCGCCTACTTTCTTCCTCATGTCAAGAGGAGCTAATGAAGTTGCAACGATCGACTTTGTTGTACCATTTATGAGCATCTACATGATCTTGAAAGAGCTACTCTTAGGAATTACAGATTTCACCCACATCGGATTAGCACTCGGAAGTACGTTACTTTACGGAATCATCATTATCTTTATTGGTCGTGTGCTGTTCCATAAAGACCGTTGGGTGGTATCGAGTTAGAAAGAGACAGGGGGACAGGTTTATTGTCCCCGCATGAAATGCGGGACAATAAACCTGTCCCCCTGTCCCACATCAATTAGATAAACGAAAAGACAACTGCGCCTACGAATAGAAGAATAATCAACGTTTGAATAATAAACTTGGCAAGGGTGCCTCCTAGGAATCCGAGCAACGCACCTACTGATGCACGCCAGGCTTGCTGAAGGTCTTGTTCTTGCACCATTTCTACGATAAAGACAAAGAGAAACGGAAGAATGATGACGCCAAATGGCGGAATGACGAAAGAGCCAATAATGACTCCAATAGCGGCGACGCGCTCTCCCCATTTACTTCCTCCATATTGCTTCACCATTTTACTATTTACGATAATATCCGCTACAAATAGAATGAGGGTTAATACGATGGCGGTAATCCAGAACCAGACAGATAGATTCGATGAATTGATTCCAAAGTGATACAGGAGTATGCTTCCCCACAAAAAGAGCGGGCTTGGCAAAATAGGGAAGATTAATCCCACATAACTGACAATAAAACTTGCAACAATTAAAACCCAAAACAATAATTCCATAGGTCCTCCTCTTTCAATCCTTTTTCAACTATACTTCCATACGTTTCGTTAGAACGAACGTTTCATGTTTGTTTCCCTTTATCCTTCTCCATTAATCGTTTAACATGGTCCTTCGGTTCCCAACAGTTGAATTTCCAAGTTGGGTTTGTTTCATACCCGAGTCTAGCGCACATTCGTACCGTGCGTTCTTTCGATTTACGCACTTCAAAGTGAATGCACGTGGCACAGCAATGAAAATCCCTCATAGCATCCCTCCTTAACTTCTCTGATAGCCTCCTTCTGAATGGAGTACTTGTCCTGTAATCCAACTTGACTCTGGTCGAACTAGAAATCCAACTAAACGAGCTGCATCAGCTGGCTCCCCGACCCTGCCCATTGCGAACTTTAACTGTAGATGCTCTTTCATCTCTTCTGTCATCCAGCCCGTATCCGTGGGACCTGGGTTGATGGCATTGACGGTACAACCGAAATGGGCTACCTCGATTGATAAAGATGAAGTAAATGCAGAGACTGCCCCTTTCGTAGCTGCATATGCGAGATGGTTCGGCATTGGTCCCTGGTCTTGACCTGATGTAAAGTTGATGATTCGGCCATCCCTCAATTCCTTCTCCTTCAAGAACTTCGCAAACTCACAACTTAACAAAAACGTGCTTCTCATATTAACTTCGTAATGCCGGTCAAGCATTGCGGCGGTTAATGATTCGTAATTTGTCTCAATGGATACAGTGGCATTATTAATAAGGATGGTGGGTTCCCCCATCTCTGTTGCCTCAGTAAGGATGGAAGCATAAGCGTCCGGGTGTGATAAGTCTACTTCTATCCCTTTACTAACGACTCCATAACTACACAACTCCGTCTGAAACCTAGTCGACCATGCTTCCTCTGATTGCCCATACACTTCATGATCATAAGAACCCCAGTAGGTGAATAGTAGATGTATCCCTTCTTGAGCAAGTTCTCTGCAAACAGCAGCTCCTATCCCCTCAGAACGCCCCACTCCTGTTACGATGGCTAACTTTGACACAAATTTCCCTCCTTATTCTTACGTAGTGGTTTAACCCTTTACGAAAACGAGAATTTACAGGTATAGGCCTTCATATCTATTCTAACGTACCTATTTACATAATTAGTAAAGGAGATCATGCTATGGAAAGTTTAGCAGAACGAACAGAACGTACTTATCGTTATGCCATTGTTTATTCAATACTTGTTGTTGTTTTCTATCTTATGAGTTGGTTCGGGCTCCCAGTTGTTAGCTTTCTAAGCTTCTGGATTGCGGCCATCCTAAGCCCCTTTGCCGTGTTAATGGGATTGTTGAGCACCCTGTTTAAGACAGAGCGGCTCATTCCTTACTTAACGCTTGGTGCCTCATTCGTCATTTTCGTAACGATTCTTGTTAGCATGGTTAAAGGTCTAGGAGCAGCGTAAAGAAAAGGCGTGAACCTTGTTCACGCCTTACTGCTTTATTTAAAGGATGCATAGCCATGGTCGGCCATAACCGTATTGCCGTTCATTGCGTTAGCTTCTTCCAAAGATACAAGGTAAATCGAGTCCGCTAATTGTTCTGGTGTCGTCAATTCTTCTCCAAGCACCTTCTTTTTCATTCCATCAATTAATCCGGCGTTTCGGTATCCATCTAATATTGGTGTATCGACAATACCAGGAGCTACGGCCACAACGCGAATCCCATGTGGCGCCAATTCAAGCGCTGCCGACTTCGTCATCATGTTCACCGCTCCCTTGGTCGCATGATAGGCGAATGTTTTCGGTGAGGCTAGGTATCCGTAAACCGATGAAATGTTAATGATAACCCCTTTGACATTTAGCCCCTTCATCTTCTGAGCGGCAAGCATAATCCCATACGCAACACCGTGTTGATTCACATCAATTACTTTATGATAATTCTCTAAGTTTGTCTCAAGGATTGAAGTTGGCATGCCAATCCCTGCATTGTTGACCATCACATCAACTGTTCCGAACTTTGTCACCGCTTCGTCTACAAGTCTTTCAACGTCTTCATAGTTAGAAACGTCTGTTTTCACGAAGTGAGTAGTGTACCCTTCTTCCTGTAGTTTAAGCGCTGTTTCTTGACCTAGTTCCGCGTTATAATCCCCAAGAACAACAGAATCCCCTTTGCTTGCAAATTTCCGTGCAGCTTCTTGCCCTATTCCACTTGCACTTCCTGTGATTATTACAACTCTACCCATTCTTCCTCTCCCCTTTTTTACATTTATGTACAAATTCTTACATCCATCATTATACGCTTTTTCCAATTCGGGGCAATCCTGTTTTCCGACTAAGATGGAGGATTAGGGAAAATGTAAAAAGGATGAAACAAAATTTGAAGTCAACCGTATGAATGGAATGAGAAGTGAAAAATCACTATCATTTCTATTTTTTTCTTCTTATAATTGGTAAGGGGATAGCAACATGTATCCCACACATGAAGACTGTACATATATAAAGGAGAGGACTGCCCTTATGAACAAGCGTATTATTGCGGTGGCTATAGCCGGTGCATTGCTTATTATTGCTGGATTAAGTGAAGCATTAAGTGCAACAAGGTCGAGTGGCGGCATCGCTGACACATCAAGAGAGATGTTAGCAGGTAACATGGCATCTCAGGAGAAGATCATCGAGCAAGGATCTGCGAATTCTCGGATTGCTCGGATTGAAGTGGATGGAGCGATTACGAGCGGTCAAGGCACTAGTCCACTTGGAAGTGTCGGATACAATCATGATAAGTTTCTAGAGAAACTAGAGCAAATTCAAGAAGACGACACCATTAAAGGAGTTCTTCTCTATGTGAATTCCCCAGGTGGAGGCGTGTTCGAGAGCGCTCAAATCCATGATAAATTGCAAGAAATGAAAGAAGACGGAAAGAAACTGTACGTGTCCATGGGTGGCATGGCGGCATCAGGAGGGTATTACATTTCTGCTCCTGCTGATGTGATCTATGCCTCAAATGAAACGTTGACGGGCTCTTTAGGTGTTATCATGCAAAGCATCAACTATAAAGAATTGGCTAATGAGTACGGCATTAAGTTCAACACAATAAAGAGCGGTGAATTCAAAGACATTATGAGTCCCGCGAAAGAGATGAGTGATGAAGACCGCGCTATCCTTCAAGAACTTGTGGATGAATCCTATCAAGGATTTGTAGATGTCATTAGTGAAGGACGCGGTATGTCGGAAGAGCAAGTACGTGAAATCGCAGATGGACGTATTTACAGCGGACAGCAAGCAATGGACAACGGACTTGTTGACGAAATTGGGTTTGAGGAAGATGCATTAAACGCATTGAAGAAGGCAATTGGCGGAAATCCTCAAGTCGTTGAGTATAAAACGAATGGCGGCAGCTTGTTTGGCTTTCCACTAGATATTCAAAGCTTCCTGCCTAACAGTGACGTGAAGTGGATTGAGCAACTTATACAACAGCGTCAAGGACCAACCTTGATGTACATGTATGCAGAGTAAAGGAGGGATTTCCATGGATACTGTTGAGCACACCAATCCAACATCAAATTTGAAGGAAGTCCTCTCTTCGAATCAAGACGCTATGTACCGCTTTTTGTACGCTGGTTTTCTAACGCGTTTCTTTGCGTACTTAATCGACTTACTTGTTGTGTACAGCATAAATGCAATTATTACGAGACCACTTCTAAGTGCATTTAACCTGACAGAAGCGAAGTTGTATATTGATTTATTAAGCGTAATGAACATCACCACATCGCTCGTATTCTTTCTGTACTTCATTCTCATGACTTTCTTCTTCCAAGCAACGCTTGGGAAGATGGCATTTGGTCTTAAGGTTGTCTCGTTGAAAGGGAACGCCTTAACGAAGTGGCAAATCGTCACGAGAGAATTATTTGGTCGTTACATTAGTATGGCAGCCGCCGGAATTCCTTATCTTGTCGTAGCCTTTACAAAGAAACACCAAGGCATTCATGACTTATTTGCTGATACGTCTGTATTAAAGGAATCTCTAAAGGATTTAAACGACGAACTTCATACCACTTTCAAGAAAGCAGAGTAGGAAAAAGGCGAGATTGTATTCTCGCCTTTTTTTCATGAGCATTCTCATTTACTGAAATTGACTGATGCTGATACGCTAGGTGAATAGAATCACCTTCCTAAACGTAAGGTGTACAAACTTTCAATGAAAGAAGATGAATGAACGTATGAATCATCCATTTACCATTCCAATCTCTGTATTAGATCTTGCTCCAATCATGTCAGGATCTACAATTGCAGACTCATTTCAGCGAACCATCCAATTAGCACAACACACTGAATCGTTAGGATATAACCGCTACTGGTTGGCAGAGCACCACAATATGCCGTTTATCGCAAGTTCTGCAACATCGGTCCTTATCGGGCATGTCGCTAGTCAAACGTCTACCATTAAAGTTGGTTCAGGTGGAATCATGCTCCCTAACCACGCACCTCTCGTTATTGCCGAGCACTTTGGTACACTTGAAACGCTTTATCCAGGTCGAATTGATCTCGGTTTAGGCCGAGCTCCTGGTACCGATCAAAAAACGGCTCAGGCTCTGCGTCGTGCGAATGGAAGTACAGGAGATGATTTCCCAGACCTTCTGGAGGAATTACGAGGGTACTTTAATCCTGAGTTAACACCAAACCAAACCATTCGCGCTGTACCTGGTGAAGGGCTCAACATCCCAGTCTGGTTGCTTGGCTCCAGTGGCTTTAGCGCACAGCTAGCGGGCTCACTCGGACTTCCATTCTCATTCGCGAGTCATTTCTCGCCAAATAATACACTAGGCGCCCTTGATTTATATCGGAACTCTTTCCAACCTTCGGATTCAATGGAAGAGCCCTATGCAATGCTTGGTGTTAATGTGATTGCTGCTGATACAGATGAAGAAGCCGAGCGATTGGCTACTACATTGAAGCAACAGTTTATCAATCTAATTCGTGGGAAAGAAGCACCGCTTCAACCACCGGTAGACGATATGAATGACATTTGGACACCACGGGAGAAAGCAGCTCTTGACCAGCAGCTTGGCGCATCCATTATTGGTAGTAAAGAGACGGTTAAGCGCAAGCTACATCAATTTATCCAACAAACAGAGGCAGACGAGTTGATGGTGATTTCTCAAATTTATGACCATTCCGCACGTCTCTATTCTTATCAACTAGTATCTGAAATCTTTAATGAAGAGTAAATATGAAGAGGCAAGTCCACCAAGGACTTGCCTCTTTTCGTTAGTTAATGATCCCATGTTGATTCATTTTTACGTTGAATTCTACACTTAACTCAATATTAGGATAAACATCTTTCCATTTCATTTGCTTCCATATTTCAGGGTGGTAAGCCTTAATTTGTCTTCCTATTCCGAAATAGTCACAATTCGCTTCTTGGATAATCTTTAATATTTCTTGTCCATCTTCTGTCAATATCTCTGAATATTCCTTACTTAACCGTTTCACTTTCTCTACGTTGTCTAAATTATCTTCCGGAAACTCAATTACTTTTGCAGTTAAATCTGTCGTAATCTTTACTTTAATGTCCTCAGGTGAAGTTGCATCAATTTTGGTTTTAGAGTCTGCATCAATCACATTAACGCTTAAATAGTTCTTCAACTTATCTTCATGTCGGTCCGTAACTTTCTTTGTCATCGTAGCGTCGACACCTTTCTTATTGTTCATAAGTAAGAGCATCAAAGTTTGTTCTACGTCTAAGTCTACACCCGAATATTTATTCTCATTAAACAAGCCTAACCCTTTGTAATCTAGAAGGTTCTCTTCATAATTAACGGTCATGACAGGTAATCCAAAGTCTTGCCCCGGCTCAAGTAATTCAGCGCAAATTAACTGGATATTCTCTTTAGGTGCATAAGTGGATTTGATCATTCCTTTCAGTAAGCCATTTACGTAGGAATTAATCCTTGGTTCATTATCCACTTGCAGGGACAATACGTCTCCCGCCTCCCCATCAATCATGGCCAGTTTAGAGTTCAAATTACTTTTCGGGTCACGGTAGAACACATCTAATATCGGGTATAAATCCTGTTCAACAAGCTCTTTCCCGACTAGAATGACTTCAAGTTTAGAAGCGTCAAACGTCTTTGAAATTTCTTGGTTAATGTTAGACCTTGTCTCTCGAGGGGTTCGGCCTGTTGCAGATGCTACCTCACTTAGTTCTTTAGAAGACCCCTCTGTTCCCCGAGCTACTGTAGGAATGGCTACCGTCGCTCGAAGTAACTCATCATCTGTCTTATCGAACGCAGTAATCAGCACAAGCTTCAAATCCTTAAATTGCCGTTGATCCCAACAACCCGTTAGCAATACAAAGCAGAATAATACAAGTAATCCTTTAGAACGCCACAGCCTCATTGCATACCACTCCTGTCTCGTTTACGAAGAATAAGAGAGAGAATTAACAGAATGACGGGTGTTCCAACCGAGAATATATAGCTCAAGATGGACACATAGTCGCTAAATGCTAAGATTACCCCTTCTTCTCCCCTAGGAAAGGTTGAAATCGCAAAGGATATCGCTCCTGCAACCACAACAAAGGGGCCATGTGATTGTTTACGTAGCGCGTCTTTCATCCCGATTCCTGCCATATATATAAATACCGTAATGGAGGTTGCAACAGACACCATCCATGTTGAAATAAAGAACAAGTCAATCCTCGATATAAACGGCAACTCAAATGCTTTCAGTAGGAACAAGATAGGTTCTGATACAAGGGGAATTTCATCCGTACTAAAGAACGTGTACACAATCAAAACGGAAATTAAGTAAAACCCGACCACAAAAGCGTTTGCCAATGACAGCGTCAATAGCTTACTTTTATGAGAGCCTTTCGTATAAGGGTAAGCAAAGAACAGCACAACAAACCCGAGCATGGAAATGATGGCGTCAGTTGAAGCAATCAATATGGGTTTTATCCCCTCATGAAACATCGGGAACAAATACACGATTTTCAAGTCTTGAACCGTAATAACGAGAGTTAATAAGAGTAGGACGAGTAGCGCAGACACGAACGTGCATACACGTGCGATCACTTGGATGGGTTCATACGCAAGGTAAAGGCAGATAAGTAGCATGATCCCTGACACCACCCAAGGAGGCGTGTTGGTTAATATCCATAGATTGATGAGCCTGCTAAATAGGAGTAAGATTAACGCCACAACAATGGAAAAGTAGATAATAAATAGCCATTTAACAAAGCTTCCAATTACTTTCCCAAGGATCTTCTCTATGATCTGAAAGAATTGATCATTAGGAAATCGCTTCGCAAGCCACCAATACAGGACGAATAACACTTGCATAATGAGGCCGCCTATAATTAATGCAATCCATCCATCTTGTTTCGCTGTTTCGTGTAAGTCGTAAGGAAGCGATAAGACACCAATGCCTATCTGCGCTTGCACAATTAGAAAGAATAGCTGTCTCCTTGAGAGTACACTTTGATTACTTTCGTCCACGCTTCCTCCACCCCCTTGAGTCCCCGCCCGTACTCATTTTCTGTGGGTGGGCATCTTTGGGTCTCGTTCTCATCATATTAATAGGGAACCGCAGAAAGGTATCTTTTAAATCTTTGATGCGCAGTGGAGTCATGGGTGCGAAATAAGGAGTGCCGAAAGACTGTAGCTTTGTTAAATGAATTAATAATAACAACAACAAGAACACAATCCCTACAAATCCTAACGTGCCAGCAGCTAATATAAACGGAAACGTTAAGATCCGAAGCGTGATACTTAGTTCATTTGAAGGGACAACAAAGGAAGCAATTGCGGTTAATGCAATGACAATGACCATGATATTTGAAATGAGCCCTGCTTTAACTACCGCATCTCCAATGACCAATCCCCCTACAATCCCAATCGTCTGCCCGACTGGCGATGGCAACCGGATCCCTGCTTCTCGTATAAGTTCAATAATAACTACCATCATCAACGCCTCTATGAGTGGAGGGAACGGGATGTCATTAATTGAACTCTTAATTGGAATAATCAAGCTGTCTGGGATGACTTCGAAATGGTAGGATACAACGGCAATATAGAATGCTGGTAGTCCAATTGCGATAATAAAACTCGCAAGTCGAATCATCCGAATAAATGAACCCGCATACCACCGGGAGTTGTAATCTTCTGGCGCTTGATAGAAGCTAAAAAACGTCACGGGTACAACTAATGCCGTTGGACTTCCATCCGCCATAATGGAGATTCTGCCATCCATAATGTTGGCCGTTACTCGGTCTGGACGCTCTGTTGAGAGCATCTGAGGGAAAGGTGACATGGTGCTATCATCTAGATATTCTTCTAAGAAACCAGGGCTTAAAATCATATCTGCTTGTATGGCTCTTAAACGTCGGTCTACTTCATCTACAATGCTCGGGTCCGCAATGTCTTTCATGTACATGACTGCAATCTTAGTGTTTGTCTTCTTACCAAGCTGGTAGTAACGGACTACAAGATTATGGTTCTGAATACGTTTTCGAATCTGATTTATATTTACGGAAAGCTGTTCAACCAATCCATCATGTGGGCCTCGCACAACCTTCTCAATGTCTGGCTCACTCGCGTCTCGGTTAAAGACGGAATCCACATTGAAGGTGATGACTTCGGATGACCCTTCTTTCAAATATACCGCTTGCCCTTGTAGAAGGTCCCTTACGACCTGATTTAGATTCCCAGTAGTAATCGCCCAAGGTAAGGTTTCAATATGTACGTGCTCTCCTTCCGTAAGCGGTGAGAAAATACGGTTTTGCATTTTCTCAAGATCTACAAGTGTTTCATAATAGAGAAGAACAGCTTTCTCCTGTTCAAAAATCCGCATCCGCAAATCATCAGTCTTATTCAATTCATCGATTAGGTATTGTACGTTTTTCTCTACTGATTTGGCCACTTTCTTCATCGGAATGGAGGATTCATCATCTTCCTCCACGCTTGATTCAATGGGCAACAACCGTTTAATGAAAGACACAACGCTCACCTCCATACAGACTACATTTACTGCATAGTTTGTTTGGTCGTAATCGGAATTATGCATAAAGAAAGCCCTTGCTTGTAATTCAAGCAAGGGCCGTTCATTTATTTATCCATGCAAGTACTCTGTTATTTGTTTCTTCAACCTGCTAAATGACTCCTCATAAAGCACTTCTCTATTCCTAGGACGTGCATAAGGAACGCGCACTTCCTCTATAATGGTTCCAGGACGGCTACTCATGACATAAATACGGTCAGATAACAGAATAGCTTCTTCAATGTCATGCGTGATGAGAAGGAGAGACGCTTGTAGTTCTTCATAGGTCTGTAATAACCACTGTTGCAATTGACTGCGCGTCAATGCGTCTAATCTTCCAAATGGCTCATCTAATAATAAGAGCGGATAAGCTGGCAGGACAGCTCGCAAGAAGTTTGCCCTTTGCCTCATTCCACCAGATAATGCTCTTGGATACTGATATTGAAATCCTTCTAGTCCGAACTTCTCGAAATAAGGATTGGCACGTTCTTTTGCTTCTTTCCTGTTAAGTCCATTTATCTCTAACGGAAGGATTACATTATCAAGAATCGTTCTCCAAGGGAAGAGAACATCTTGTTGCGGCATGTATCCAAATTCCCCTGTACGGTTCACAATGGATTGGTCACGAAAGATGACATCCCCCTCATCTGGGTCGATTAGCCCTGCAATTGTATTCAAGAGCGTACTCTTGCCACACCCACTCGGTCCGATAATGGAGACAAATTCCCTCTCCCCTATGGATAAAGAGCAGTCCTTAAGGGCGTCTGTGGCTGAATACTTAAATTGAAACGATTTACTGATTCGACTGACATGTAACACGCTTAATCTCCCTCAGGTAAGAATTCATTTGTAAATGCAGACTCAGCATCGAAGGAGGATTGGATTAAACCTTGTTCCTTCATCCAATTCCCGTAATCTTCCCACCGGTCAACCTCTTGAATTCCCCACTGAGATGCATCCTCTTGATACCGAGGACTCAACCACTCTTGACTCTCATACACCAACTCTTCATTCAATTCAGGGTTCGCCTCAATCAACATCGATGCTGCTTCTTCTGGGTTTTGAATCGCATCCTCATACCCTTTCGTAACAGCATGCATGAAAGCTTCAGCGACGTCCGGCTTGTCTTTCATCAATGACTCGCTTGTTGTTAAGAGTGGCGTATAGTAGTCTAGCGCAGGGTGAAGGTCTCTAACCCTCTGTAGATTTAGTTCTTTCCCTCTGCGTTCTGCTTCAACACCGTCCCACCCATAGTAGATCCACATAAAGTCAGCATCCCGACCTATTGCTTTAAAGAAGTCCGTTGCTCCGACATTTATGTTCTCTACAGACGAATAATCCGCTCCAGCTTGTTTCATGACAGCTTGAAGCATCGCCTCTTCAACAGGAGAGCCCCATCCTCCGTAACGCTTTCCTTCAAAGTCTTTCACAGAATGAATGTCTGTTTCTTCAAGAGATGCGAACATAGACGTATTGTGCTGAAGGATTGCTCCGATTGAAACGAGAGGAATCCCTTGATCCCTCGCTTGAGTAACCCCTTCTTGGTATCCAACGCCAAAGTCAATTTCTCCACTTGCTACCATTGAATTTACGTTAGCATTCTCACCTGGTTGCAAGATTTCTACATCTAATCCCTCTTCTTCAAAGTAACCCTTTTCTTTGGCTACGTATAAACCGGTGTGATTCGTATTTGGGAACCAATCGAGCATGACCTTAACACTCGTTTGCTCTTCTCCCTCTTCTGTACTCTTTGAGGAAGATTCGCTACAAGCCCCTAACAAAAACACTAAACTACTCACGACTAGGATCCATTTCTTCATGATGTAACTCCTTTATTGAGTTGGGGAACTCAACGATTCCAAGGCATAAGTAGGTATGAGAAAGCGACTACGAGTCCAACCATGGCTAAACTCAGCGTAACAATGACTAAGATAATGGCAAAGAACAAATCAGTCGCAAACGATTGGGAGGCTCGGACAAGCTGGAGTCCGAGACCCTCACTCCCACCTAGCCATTCTCCGATTACCGCCCCCATTACGCTATAGGTTGCCGCTATCTTTAACCCAGTAAAGAAGTAAGGAAGCGATGACGGAAGTTCTAGCTTCAAGAAGCGTTTCCATTTCCCTGCCCCCATCGCGTCCATTAGCTTACGCATATCTTCATCGGTTTCCTGAAAGCCAGTTAGCAAGTTCACTGCAATCGGAAAGAAACAGACTAAAGCTACAACAAGCACCTTTGGTAAAACTCCATACCCAAACCAAATGAGGAACAATGGAGCAAGCGCAATAATAGGAACTGTTTGAGAGGTAATGAGCAGCGGATAGAGCGCCCGCTTCACCCAATGAGATAGATTCATAGAAAGGGCAACCACCAAGGCTGTCATCACCGCCAATCCTAACCCTAACAACGTAATCCGAATCGTAGGCCAACTGTTGCTCCAGATAATACCCCGATTCTCCCAGAAGGCTACGCCAATTTCACTCGGTGCAGGTAAAATCCAGTTGGGTACACCTGTCCACTTGACCATCCATTGCCATAAGACTAATGCAACAAGAACGGTCATAATAGGTAATCCTTTGTACAGATATTTCGTCATCGTTAGCGATATTTCGACACTTTCTCATTCATGCTTACATCATTTCCCGGGCTATTCTGAACCTTAATATAGGTCATGACATCAGATGCTCCTCTATCAATACAAGCCTGTTGCGCCTTCTTTACGATTTCAAGTAGTTCATCCATTTCGCCTTCCATGACTGTTTCTAACGGGCCTACTTCGTACGTAACACCCGATTCATGCACCACTTTAATTGCCTCATCAACTAACGCATGGATGTCTTTGCCATCCGCACGTGGAATCACTTGAAAACCTACGTTTACATTCGACATTCATACTCCTCCTTCCAATTAAAAAAGGCTACCTCCATGGGGTAGCCTTCGACAGTTGGACATGTTAATGATCTACGTGTGTATACACGTATCCCGTTCACTCCCTACGCTGGCATTACCCAGATCAGGTTCATGGGTCGATATCTCATATCCTCTCAGCCGTATTTGGCTCCCCAACCTCTATATTTTGTACATTAGATACTATAACAGGAAGGTTTTTCTTTGTAAACGATTTCTCTTACTGAGGTGTGCTTTCACCACTGAGGGACACCTTCACCCATCCTCTTACAGCGTTAATCATCCAAATGGAATCAGCTTGTTCTAACATCGTCACGTAGAGTGTCTTCTCTTCAATTGTTCCTTCGTCGAGTAGCTTCTTCCGATAAACCCCTCCTAGCAATCCAGACTGGATCGGGGGCGTATAGTAATGGCCATCAATCTGAAGTACAACATTCCCAATCGTAAATTCTGTAATCTCGTGACGTTCGTTCCAAAGTAGAACAGAAAATGCATCTGAAGGAGCATTTTCCTTATGCACATTGTACACGTGACGGTATGTGGTCTTGTGATAGAGAAACGGGTCATTTGATGGGACTGGAAATTTAGCTCGTGCACACTTGGCGTTTGTTATTTCCGCTTTAATCTCCTCTGCTTCGACATGAAACTCCCCTTCTCGACTAAGTGTAAGTCGAATCTTGTAGGGTCCTGAACCCAGCTGTTGACTGAACTGAGTTAATGCCTCAATGAACTTCTCACTTTGAAACGGGTAGCCGAAATAACGAGCCGAATCTTCCATGCGTTGCATATGAAGATGAATATGCTGATACACCCCTCCATCCCATCTGATGGATTCAAGAATGCGGAAGTCAGGCCTTTGCTCTGAAAGTAGTTTAGCTTTCGTATACAATTCTTCGTATTCACCGTGTGAAGTCGATTCCCAAGTGATTCCTCCTCCACTCCCATATTCAGCGATCCCAGTTGTTGAATCTATCAACACCGTCCGGATTGGCACATTAAAGATTGCTTCTCTTTCCGGAGTAATAAATCCTATCGCGCCACAGTACACCTGTCTTTTGCTCTCTTCTAAAGAAGCAATGTACTCCATCGTCTTTACTTTAGGCGCACCAGTGATAGAACCACAAGGAAATAAGTTCTTAAACAGTTGATAGAGCTCTATGTCCGGGTCAATGGTGCCTGTAATGGTCGACGTCATTTGGTGGACGGTAGGGTACGTTTCAACAGAGAATAACTTCGGAACTTTGACACTTCCAGGTGTAGCCATACGGCCCACATCATTTCGTAATAAGTCGACAATCATCAAATTCTCAGAGCGGTTCTTCTCGGAATGGTAGAGCTCGTCTTTCAATCTGTTGTCCTCTTGTAGAGTTGTTCCTCTCTTTATGGTGCCTTTCATCGGCTTTGTTACAAGTTGATCTCCATACTTATGGAAGAAGAGTTCAGGTGATGCTGAGAGGACTTGATAGCTTCCAAGGTCGAGATAAGCAGAGTAAGACGCTTGTTGATTCGCATGAAGCTGTTGAAAGAATGCACGTGCATTTCCTTTAAATAAGGTACGAAGTCTTGTCGTATAGTTTAGCTGATATGTATCTCCAGCTTCTATTGCCTGTTTTACTTTTTGGATGCGGTCGTTATAGCTTTCATAGTCGACATCTATTGACCAATCTTTCACTTCATACGACGCAGTCTCATCCATTGACAGTCTTTCATGAACAGGTTCATTGAAGATTCCGAACCACATCAAGGGAGCACTTCCTTCTTCCTGTTGATTAACTTGAAATGCATGATCGAAAGCAGGAGCAGCTTCATATGCAACATAGCCAGCTGCATAGTACCCGTCTACTACATATTGTTCAATCCTAGTAAACGCTGCTTCAATATCATGTACTTTCTTCACTTCTATGACAGCGACAGGGTTTTGAAACTGCCGTGGGATGAGATTTCCTTCCTTATCAGCAAATTCAAAGTAAAGTTCAGGATTGCTTGGCATGTTCTAAGCCTCCTCGTGTTTCCTCAGTCCACACGTAAGTCTGAAAAAAGTTCTGGAGCATCTGTAAGCCATGCTCCGTTAGTATGGATTCAGGATGAAACTGAATTCCCTCAATTGCGTCGTGGTGATGACGAATCCCCATAATGACCCCCTCTTCATCACGCGCGGTTACCATAAGGCAATCTGGTAAGGTAGAAACATTTCCGACAAGAGAATGATAGCGTGTTACTTTGGTTGGGGTTGGAATGTCTTGAAATACGGTTTCCCCGTCATGTAGAATGTTTGTTACTTTCCCGTGCATGGGTCGCTTTCCCTTATGCACTTGTCCACCAAATGTCTCTATAATAAGCTGATGTCCGAGGCAGATTCCAAGTATGGGAACGGTCCCTTTAAAGTGTTCCAACGCTGCTTGGCAAATTCCAGATTGGGATGGTCGCCCTGGTCCTGGCGACAAGATAATCGCCGATGGTCTTAACTCCTCAAGCTCTTGGACCGTAATCTCGTCATTACGTACGACTCGGACACATTCATCTACGTTTAATAGTGATAGATATTGGTATAGGTTATATGTAAAGGAATCATAGTTATCAATCATTACAATCATTGTTGCCACCACTTTGCTGTTAGAATCATTCCTATTATAGTGGGTAAACAAAAGGGAAACAACTTTGTATGTTTCCAATTTTGTGTAAGCAGACTATTTCATGCAAACACATGGATTGTGCTACCGTTAGCATAGGCCAAATTATGAATAAAGCGAGGGTATACCCATGACTATGCTGATACTCGTCATTGCACTCTTTTGGTTCGTCGTCCTAATCGATGCATGTATTGGCTTACCTTCCATACAGGCGATAAAGACGGACACAACAAATAAAGATCTAGAGGCAACGGAGCGTATTAGTGTCGTTGTCGCAGCGAAAGATGAAGCCTTATCCATTCGTGAAACACTCATCTCACTCGTTGATCAATCCTATTCGAATTTGGAGATTATTGTTGTAAATGATCGTTCCGATGATGAGACAGAGCTGATTATTCAAGATTTATGTCGTCACTTCCCAAGCATCCATTCCATTCATATCACGGAGTTACCAGAAGGATGGATTGGTAAGAACCACGCTTTACATGTGGGAAGCCAAGCAGCAACTGGAGACGTTCTTGTCTTTATAGATGCTGATGTTCGCTTAAACTCACGAACGATTGAAATGGCTCGCGATCACCTAAATAATCAACAGGTCGACCATCTGACCCTCTCTCCTGATTTAACAGGGAAAGGGGTTTGGCTTCGAGGATTTATTGCTTATTTTCTATTCGGGTTTAGCTATTTCAAGCGACCTTGGACTGCCAATCAAGACGACTCTCGAAAAGGCGGGATGGGTATTGGTGCTTTCCAGATGATTCGGCGAGATACCTATTATGCCATAGGGACTCATGCTGCCTTTCCTACACAGCCTGATGATGATTTGAAGCTCGGTCAATATGTTAAGAAAGCTGGGTTTAAACAAAGACTTGTTACAGGCAAATCTCATCTTTCTGTAGAATGGTATGCTACTCTTAAAGAAGCTCTTGTTGGGCTTGAGAAGAATACATTTGCAGGGCTACATTATTCTATACTGCTGAGTTTCTTCGCAATTATTGGCACACTTCTATCCCAGACGTTCCCTTATGTCACTTTACTTACATATGAAGGACTGCCTCAGCTATTCTCAGCATTGGCGATTCTATTTATGACTCTCCATTTCATAATCGTGACACGCAAATTTACGACGTTCTCACCAGCATATGCTTTCTTGTTGCCCTTACTTTCTATCTTATTTGCCTATTCTATCGCAAGAGCTGTTTACTTAACGTATAAACGTGGCGGCATTCATTGGAGAGGAACTTTCTATTCCATTAACACGCTGAAACGAAAAGACTGAGGAGGAATTAACGAATGAACGCATTGTTCTCACCTATAACATTCAATAAAGTCACACTAAAGAATCGAATCGTCATGTCACCGATGTGCATGTACTCAGCAGAAGATGACGGCTTAGTTGCACCTTTTCACCTTGCCCACTATGAGAGCCGTGCGGCCGGTCAAGCTGGAATGGTGATGATTGAGGCCACTGCCGTTCTTCCTGAAGGACGTATTTCGCACAACGACCTTGGGATTTGGAGCGATGATCATATTAATGGACTGCAACAAATTAACGAGGGTATTCATCGTCACGGCGCTCGTAGCGCAGTGCAATTGGCACACGCAGGAAGAAAAGCTAATTTAGAAAATGAGATTTTCGCTCCTAGTTCCCTTCCATTTAATGAGGACTATAAGACACCAACTGAGATGTCAAAGGACGATATTAATCGTGCCATTGAAGCCTTTGCAGAAGGAGCTCGACGTGCAAAGGCTGCCCATTTCGATGTCATTGAACTACATGGAGCGCATGGCTACCTAATTAATCAGTTCTTATCCCCTCTTACGAACAAGCGTAACGACGAATACGGAGGAAATCCGGAGAATCGATTCCGCTTTCTAGAGGAAATCATCACACGCGTACATGAAACATGGGATGGTCCAATCTTTGTCCGTATCTCAGCAGATGAGTACGACGAAGCAGGAAACACAATGGACGACTTTATTTACTTCTCAAGAAAGATGAAGGAACTTGGTGTTGACCTCATCGACTGTAGTACAGGCGGAGTCGTTCCTGTTCGACCGGAAGCATATCCTGGTTATCAAGTGCGTCATGCAGAAACCATCCGCCAAGAAGCTTCCATTCAGACTGGCGCCGTTGGGCTCATTACAACAGGTATTCAAGCAGAAGAAATAGTTCGGAACGAACGCGCTGATCTTGTGTTCATCGCACGTGCCATGCTTAGAAATCCTTATTGGGCGAAAGCTGCTGCTGATGAATTAGGGTATTCGTTAGAAGCACCACGTCAGTATGCACGTGGATGGTAAGAACGAAATGTGAAGTTTCCTCCTAAAGGAAGCTTCTTTTTTCAATCGGAAATGGAGGCGGGCAATACATGAGCAATGGAAACCTTTATCCGAACACAGCTTCTTTCTACGACTTAGATAACCCGCTGTCACAGGAAGAACTTGCTTATTATGTAAATAGAATTGGTGAAGAGCGTCAGGTACTTGAATTGGGATGTGGTACAGGACGGCTCACAATCCCACTGGCTGAAAGGGGCCATGATGTCACAGCAATCGACTTATCCCCACAGATGATATCTATACTGAGAAGCAAACTAAGGGATGAAGCCATTACCCCTATACAAGCGAATATGACTTCCTTCACCTTAAATAAAGCCTATGACGTGATTCTTGTCTCGGGGTTTACTTTCCATGCTTTAATTACCTATGAAGAGCAAATTGCATGTTTACAACAGATACACGCCCATTTAACCCCTAATGGTCTTGTTCTGATTGTCTTATTCCAACCAACCGAATCTGTAAAGACAGAACAGCTTGGGGTTCCAACGCGACTTTGGGAAGTCGTTGATTTACATACTGGAAGGACTGTGCAGAAGTACAATCTTGGAAAACAAGTCGACTTACATAAACAACTTCTCACTCCCTCCTACGCCTATGATGTGTTAGATGGTGAGAATCGCCTATCCCGACATGAAGAGCATTTAACGTTACGCTATTTCGAGTTTAATGAGGTTCAAAGCCTGTTAGATCAGGCTGGATTACACATTGTGAGAACTGATTATTCTTTTAGTGATTCGCGAGACCATGAACACAATTATTGGATTATTAATGCCAGAAGAATTGAACGTGTATGACGAAATGCAACAAACTTAACCATTGCACTATGGTGAATAAGGATAGGTTTGTGTACACGTTATGAGGGAATAGTGGTTTAGAATGAATGGAGGGAGTACGATGCGCGACGAGAATAATACAAAGCAAGATCGCAACGAAGAAGAGGAAGGAACGGCCATAGAACCAAGAACAAACCCCGACCGTCCTCAGCGACAGTTCTATATACCTTCTCAAATTGTTAGTGAGTTCGCTGAGAAAGGACGCGAGCATTTAAAGAAACCCTTTACTTCTCAATTCCTATTAGCCATTACAGCAGGGGCATTCATGACATTTGGGGCTGCCTTTTCAATTCTGTTGGCGCTAGGTGTCGAGGCGAAGGGAATTTATTATCTATTATCTGGATTCGGATTTGCAGCTGGTTATGCGATGGTGTTCATTTCAGGCTCCGTCCTGTTCACAGAAGCCAACGTGCTCGTTCCGACCTACTTATTCAACTCATTTAGTTATGAACGAAGAAGCATATTGAAATTCTGGCTATCCGCCTATATAGGAAACATTGTTGGTGCCGTACTTGTAGCTATTGCTATTAAACTATCAGGTTCATTGTCTGAACCTTTCTACACAGAACTATCGATGTATATAGAAAATAAGATGAAGTTCTTGAAACACGGAACTGTTGGCTGGTTCCAAATACTCTTATCAGGAATTCTTGCCAACTGGCTTATCGGAATGGCTGCATTCCTAACTACCGCTGCACGTGACATTACCGGTAAGATACTCGGTACAGCCTTACCTGTCATCTTGTTCGTCGCAGGTAACTTTCAACACAGCGCAGCCAATATGGGCTATTTCAGCCTTGGCATTCTATCTAAACCAGATTACACCTGGTATGAATTTATCTTCTTCAACTTGATTCCAGCAAGTATCGGGAACATCATCGGTGGAGCAATTCTCGTTTCTCTACTCTTCTCTTATGCATACCGAGAAGATATCAAAGAAGCTTTAGGCAATAAATAACATCAATTGTAAAGAGGGGGAGCTGCCCCCTCTTTATTACGTCTTACTAGAGTAAGATTAGCAGCAATGCTCCCCCAACCCCTGCTACGATGCCATATAAAAGAGCTGGACCAACTGTCTTCCTTAAGATTTCCCCCTCTTGACCAGCCAAGCCAACCACCGCAGATGCGGCGACGACGTTATGCACGCAGATCATATTCCCCGCTGATGCCCCTAGCACTTGGGTTGCAAGTACAGCGTCTAGGTTGATGCCAGTTAAGTTGGCAATTTGCATCTGAATGGGAGAGAATGTAAGAGAAGATACCGTTGCACTTCCTGTAATAAACGAACCTAACTCACCTAAGAACGGAGCAACGAAAATCCAAACTCCACCAAATGAATCAGCAAGCGTATAGGCAATGTAGTCTGGCATGCTTGCAAGGTCGTTTGAGTTCAGTCCTGAATTCGAGAAGATTTGCACCATGACTAACGTAAAGAGAAGCGCAATTCCCGCTGTCTTCACAGAACGTCCAGCCATAACAGATGCGACTAGAAAGGTTTTAATCGATTTTCTTTGCACAAGGATGGCAAGGAATGCTGCAATCGTTAAGATCATCCCTGGTGAATAGAGCACTTGCCATGCAGAAGAAATTCCTTCATACCCAAGAATGCTATTCCAAGAAAGGTCAACCGCTTGTGTACTCATTCTCTTAACTACTGGAACAAGACGGGTCAAAAGCAAGAGTAGGATTACAATGACGTAAGGGGACCAAGCAATCCATAAGTTCATTCCACCAGACTCTGATTCCTCACTATCTTCATTGTCAGTCGCACCCCACTTGTCAACAGGCAACAACACTCCTCGCTTCGCTGTGACAGTCGCAACAGCCAATGCAGTAACAGCAGAAAGCATGGCAACAAATTCATGTCCAAATAACCAAGCATATAGGAGCGCACTTAGAGAATACGTGGCTCCGACAAGAAATGCCCAAGGGAACATCTGTGTAACATGACTCCACTTTCTCTCTTCCCCAAAGAAGAAAACAAGCAGGAAGATGAGAAGGAATGGTAGCCAAGTGGCACCTAACAAATCAATGAATGCGGTTTTAATCGCAATTTGCTGGAAGAAAGACGGCTCCGCCATTGGTAAGTTTCCTAAACCTACCTCAATTGGTGTGCCGACAGCGCCATAGGATACTGGAGAACTATCTGCGACTAGCGCTAATACAACTGCTGAGAGTGGTGTGAATCCAAGAGCAACGAGCAAAGGCCCAGTTATCGCTGCTGGAGTGCCGAATCCAGATGCCCCCTCTAATAAAGCTCCAAATAAGAAGGCAACGAGCACTACTTGAACTCTCTTATCATTAGAGATTCTTTTAAATCCTCCATTAATGGCTAGAACGGCCCCAGTTTGTTTCAGGGTTTCAAGCAGTACAATCGCACCAAATAGGATAAAAAGAATCGTAATTGTTTTATGACTACCTTGAAGTATCGATGCCATCAGAACATTCTCTTCTACTCCCCAAATAAAGAACGCTAATAGTCCAACAATTAGAGCGCTAAGAGCCATCCCTTTAACGGCACTCATCCGTAACCCGACAAGAAATAGAAATGGAAATAGGATTGCGCTTAGTGCAACGAGCAAATACATAGAATCTCCCCCTCAACCAACCTGATAGCTATGATGTGTATCTCTACTTCCATTATATATGAGTTTCGGAGGTGCCATATGTAAGGTGTATGGACATTATGTGAAATATTTCACATAATGAATTACTAATAACAAACTTCCATGTATGTGTACTCTAAGTCATGAAATTAAGCCCAGGCCATCAGCCTGGGCTTTCCTGAAAATCTAATTAAGCACGTCGTCTAGCATAAACTGCCGTTCCAGCCAATAAGGCTAAGATTGGCACTAGATACCAAGCTAGGTTAAAGGATTGCGCCGTTCCTCCCATTCCTGTCTTCGGCATTTCAGAAGGCATCTCAGTAGCAGCAAACTGTTCTGGGAATTGTGCTACAAATCCAGAAGAAAGAGCTTTACCTGCTCCATACATATGTCCGTAGGATTCACGTAACATTGTGTACGTGGTCTCGTAATCTTCCATGGCGTAAGAATCGAATGTTTGGATCAAATAGTCTACATGGCTTGCTAAATTCTTAGAAAGAGTATCAGCTTGCAGTTCACCCTTTGTGGCAGTTTCTAAGAATTGTGAGAAGTCCGCACGGTAGTCTTCTAACGCTTGTAGAGCCTCTTCTTTAGCGGCTTCATCCTCATTAGCACTTGCCTTAACGTAGTCTACGAAGTCTCCGATATGTCCTGACCACATCTCTTTAAACTGATTACCCGCTTCTTCACCATAAATGGAAGCTATGGCATTTGAAAGGTCTTCAGTGTTATTGCTTAGTGCTGTAACAGAAGCCTCATAATCTTCAGCACCGTCTATACCATTTTGCATGGCCATCATCGCTAGACCAGCATGTTCAGCTAGCAAATGGTTTAGATTTGAACGGAGGTCAGCCGCTGGTGTAACTGCTTGTGTGTTGTTAAATTTATCTGGGAACTGGTTTACAATTGCACTTGAAAGCCCTTTACTCACACCATACATGTGCTCAATCGCTTCACGCTCATATTCGTATGCTTCTTCATAATTTCCTGCCACGTAATTGTCAAATGCGCTGATGAGTTGATTGATATGCATCTGTAGGCCTTCAGCTAATTTCTCAGCCTCCAATCGTTCACCGGTTGCTTTCTCCATAAACTGAGAGAAATCTTTACGATATTGATCCAACTCTTCTAGAGCTTGTTCTTTCGCAGCTTCGTCGTTATTTCCCGTTCCTTTCACGTAATCGACGAAGAAACCAATGTGATCAGACCAAATCTGTTTGAATTGTTGTTGCGCTTCTTGTCCATATACGGACCCAATGGCTTTAGATAAATCTTCTGTATTAGCAGAGAGCGCACTAGCTGAATTCTCAAAGTCTGCTGCACCTTCTGCGCCCTTTCTCATTGTTTCAGCTGCTAAATAAGCATGTTCACTTAAGAGTCGGTCAAGTGAAGCTCTCAATTCTACCGCCTCCGTCGTCACAGTAGGTGTCGTGTGATGCTCCGCATTTACAATCCCTGAAGTCGTTGGTAGCAATAAGGATACGCTCATTGGAACAACGAGCAACGTCTTTTTCATGTTCATGTTTCTCTCCCCTTTTCAACTTATTTTCACTAAGCTATCGAGAGGAGATTCTATTTGGATCACATTTCACGAACATTTCTTAAAAAAAGTTATACCACCCACTTTGATGATTCTCTTTACCCACCACAGAAACGAATTTATTCACGGATAATAAAAGAACCAGTACACATCAATAGAATGTGTACTGGTTCTTACTCTTATAGCTCTGAACTTAAGATAACAGTTCCTTGAGGGGTTTCGCTTGAAGCATCGGGTTCTTTGGAGATTGCGATGGTATCCCACTCATCCTCTGTTTGTTTGTTTAGAGCATACGCGACCGCACCTTCTCCAGCATCATTAACGGTAAAACTCCCTGCTCGTATTGGCGTATCTCCTTTAATCAGCCAGACTTGATACACTTCATCACCTTGAAGAGAGTCAAGTTTGTCAGCTTCAACGACTAACATCTTGTCATTATCTTGTTGAATAATAGAAGCTGTTGCCCCTCCTGTTTGTTCACCTTGGAGGACAACCTTATTCTTAATTTCATCGATGCCCTCTGCAAATTCAGATGAAGAATCCCCATTCATAGCGAGCAAGTAGGCGTTGCCTGCTAGTGACAGGAACAAGGCTGCTGCTAGCAAGTTTTTCGTCCAATTTCGTTGAAGCACATTTCGGACATTTCCCTTCTTCTCTTTACTTTCTTCCTGCTTATTCTCAAATGACGTTCCATCCACTTCGACTTCTTCTTCAGCAAACACATGTCCGAGCACACGTTCTTTCATCCCTGGTGGAGGGGAGGATGGTTCAACAGAATAAGGGAGGTCTTCCATCAATTCTTGTAGTTCCTTGACTTCATCCGCACATTCCTGACACTCTTCTAGATGTTTCAAGAACGCTTTCTCTTCACGTTCACTTAAGTTTCCATTTACATAATCGATGACTTGGTCAGCGTATTCATGTGACATCCCCAAGACCCCCTTTCTCCTTCAGTTGACCCAACTCTTTCTTTAAATGCTTTAATGCTAGCCTAATTCGCCCTTTCACGGTTCCTAACGAGAGATTGAGATGGTCTGCAATCTCTCGCTGGGTTAGTCCTTTAAAGTAAAATAGGTTCACAATGCTTGCTTGTTCATTCGATAACGTTTGAACGGCTTTTCGCAACATTTCTCCACGCTCTTTCCATTCTAGTAAATCTTCCGTTGAAGGTTCGTATTCATCGTAGTCTTTGTTATCTTCCAATGTGTAGTTTTGATTCTCTTTCTTCTTAAGCAGATCAATCGCCGTATATCTCATCACAGTTAACAGCCAGGATGAGAACTTCCCTTTCGTTGAATCGTACTTGGCTCGCCTCGTCCATAGTTTGAGAAATAGTTCTTGGACAGCTTCTTCAGCCATTTCGTTTTGTTGACACGTTCGATAAGCCATTGAGAACAGCAGCTTCTCATATTTATCATACAATGCCTCAAGGGCTTCTTTGTCTCCATTTAAGAGACGCTGATACAGCTCCTCATCATTCATGAACATTCTCCTTCTACAAAATTCGTACATTCATCATAGCATAATGAATGGAAGAAAGATGAGGATGGAAACACCCCTCTCTCTATCTATTCGATTGAACAAGACAAAAAGATCAACCTGTTACAAAACCTCGCTGCTATTCCTCCCTTGTCATATCTGTTACACTGTTATTCAATAACAAGTAATTAGAACGACCTATAGATCGTCTAGGAGGAAGTCAATGGAATTACATTTTCTTGGAACTGGTGCAGGCGTACCTTCAAAGAAGCGCAATGTATCTAGTTTAGCACTCCAAATGCTTCAAGAGCGAGGCAGTACCTGGCTATTTGATTGCGGAGAAGCCACCCAGCACCAAATTCTACATACAAATATTCGTCCCCGACGTATTGAAAAGATCTTTATCACCCACCTGCACGGAGACCATATCTTCGGCTTACCAGGCCTACTTGGTTCCCGCTCATTCCAAGGCGGAGAAACTCCACTTGAAATCTATGGACCTAAAGGGATTGAGGCGTTTGTCGAGACTGCTCTCACCATCAGCGGGACGCGCCTAAAATACAATATTGAAATTATAGAAATTGACGAGGAGGGCATCATCTTTGAAGATCATCAATTCCTTGTTGAATGCCGTTCTCTCGACCATGGTTTATCAAGCTTTGGATACTCCATTCAAGAAAAGGATTCACCAGGAGAATTGCTTGTTGACCAATTAAAGGCAGATGGCATAGAACCTGGTCCCATTTATCAGAAGATTAAAGACAACCCAACTGTTACACTAGAAGATGGAAGGGTATTGAATAGAAAAGACTATATCGGCCCAGACAAAAAAGGACGCAAGGTGTGCATTTTTGGAGATACGAGGTATGTTCCGAACTTGACAGACTTCGCCCGAAATGCAGATGTGCTCGTTCATGAGGCTACGTTTGCAGAGGGGGAAGAAGCCATGGCTCACGACTATCATCACTCGACAACCATTCAAGCCGCTCAATTTGCGAAGGATA
This sequence comes from Pontibacillus halophilus JSM 076056 = DSM 19796, assembly GCF_000425205.1. Classification (GTDB taxonomy): domain Bacteria; phylum Bacillota; class Bacilli; order Bacillales; family BH030062; genus Pontibacillus_A; species Pontibacillus_A halophilus. The sequence goes on from NZ_AULI01000010.1 coordinate 84,778, forward strand.
GCCATGTACAGAAGCTCATCTTAAACCACATCTCGTCACGGTACCAAAACGATATGCTAGAAACCTTAAGAGAACAAGCTAGAACCATCTTCCCACACACCGATATAGCAACGGACTTGTCTCACTTTCAAGTCCCTAACCAAACCTAAAGGGGAAATCGTTATGACGATTCAAGAACTGATAGATAAACAAAAGGCGCTTTACCATACAGGACAAACAAAGCCTTACGAATTCCGGATTGCAATGCTTAATAAGCTCAAGAAACTAATCAAAGACAATGAAACGTCTATATTAGATGCATTGAAGAAAGACTTGAATAAATCTGAATATGAAGCCTATACAGCCGAAATTGGCTATTTGTATGCGGAAATTAACCATATCATTAAAGATTTGAAGCATTGGATGAAACCAACGAAAGTAGCTGCTCCACTCACACACAAAGGATCAAAAGGGATGATTTATAAAGAAGCTTACGGAGTTACCTTGGTCATCGCGCCATGGAATTATCCATTTCAGTTAGCCCTTTCTCCAGTACTAGGAGCTATTGCAGGTGGCAACACCGTGGTATTAAAGCCATCCGAACTTACCCCTAACACGTCTCACTTGTTAGCGGACTTGATCACGAAGAACTTTGACCGTGCCTATTTCTCTGTAGTTGAGGGAGACAAGGACGTCAGTCAGAAACTGCTCGACCAACGTTTTGACTTGATCTTCTTTACCGGCAGCGTGCCCGTTGGGAAAATTGTCATGGAGAAAGCGAGCCAACATTTGACTCCAGTAGTATTGGAGTTAGGTGGTAAAAGCCCTGCCATTGTGGATGAGGACGCTGACTTAGACCTAGCAGCGAAACGAATCATATGGGGGAAATGCTTGAATGCAGGACAAACGTGTATCGCACCTGATTACTTATACGTTCACGAAAGTGTGAAAGATGCGTTACTTTCTAAACTCGTTGTAAGCATTAAAGAAATGTACGGGGATCAACCACTAGAGAACGAAGAGTATAGCCACATCGTCAATGAACGCCATTTCGACCGTTTAGTAGACTATATTCATAATGGGAACGTCTTTCACGGAGGCGAGCACAAGCGAGAGAACTTAGTGATTGAGCCAACAATCTTGACTGACGCTACGTGGGATGATCGTGTGATGCAGGATGAAATCTTTGGGCCAATTCTGCCCGTGTTCACCTTCCACACTATTGAAGAAGTTGTGGAAGCGGTTCGTTCTAACGAGAAACCACTGGCCCTTTATTACTTCACAGAAGATGAAGATCGACAACAACATATCATTGAAGCACTTCCTTTCGGAGGTGGAGCTATGAACGATACCCTGATGCATATCACAAATCCGAACCTGCCATTTGGAGGAGTGGGACAAAGCGGCGTTGGTTCTTATCACGGCAAGGCAAGCTTTGATGCATTCACCCATGAGAAGAGCATCTTAAAACAAACAACTAAATTTGACTTCGCCTTTCGTTATCCATCTTCAAAAACCGGGTTAAGTGTAATCAAGAAGTTGTTTCGATAATGATGGAAGACAAGCTTAGAGAGTGCTCTAAGCTTGTTTTTATTGATCAGAAATCGTGATGAACAAGAAATCGTGCTTTAAGAAATATCGTTACCCTCTTCTCTTCCTTGCATAATGGGAGATGATGTGTAAGTACAAAGCGAGGTTGATGGTAGCTACTGCATAACATCCCCGCTAGACCCGTTAGCAAGTTTAAACCTCATGCTAAATTCTCTTTGAAACAAATATGAGACTCATTCCAAACATGATAACCAACAGCGAGATTAATAGAAAGATACCTCCAAACATGATAGCTGGAATGAGGTAACAGGCAGCAACAATTACTATGAGCCAGCCACTTACGAATAAACAGCTTGAGAATAAATCAATCAGATTATTTATAGATTCGCCCTCCTTAATCTATAAGACTTGATTTCGAATACTAAGACTTGTTGGCGCAGAAATGAACCAACCGATTGTATAACAACTTATGTACTCTTTCCTCATTTCAAGTAGGATTACCTAATTCACGCCACACTTTTCCGCCAATTTAACTAATGGCCCCAACTGAAAACCATACTTATACGAATGAGCATTTTTATACTAACAAGTGTTGTGATAAGGAATGTCCGAACCTTCACCTCCATAGACTTACAGAGAAGAAAGGAGGTGGTCTTGATGATTGAGTGGAGTGTTACTCTTGCAGCTATCGCGTTTATTTTCCTTGTCATTTTTCTGATTCTGACGTTACGGAAACTCATGGAAACTATAGCTGAAACAAAAGAAACACTGACTGATGCCCGTAAATCCGTAACCAGCATTACAGATGAAGCGGAAGAACTAATACATGAAGCCAACAAAATTTCAGATGATGTAAAAGGAAAAATGGAAGCTGTTGATCCGTTAATTGAGTCAGTTCATGATGTGGGAGACATGTTACATGATGTTACTAGTTCAATAAAAAGAACTGCTTTAAAAAATGAAAATAGGAAAACCATCCATACACAAGATAAAGAACAGAATCAACCTGTGCGTATTAAATTGAAGTAAGCAGAATGAAGCAGTGGAAACGCTGTATCCAAAAAGCTGAATTGTTCCATTATGTCAAGATGAACATCAAAATAGATAAAAAGGAAGAACGCATCGACTCAAAGGAGGTGAAGTTCTTCCTTTCTCACATTTGTAAACACAATTCAGTAGTTCTGGTAAATCTACCCCCTACATTCTGCTAGGTGAAAATGCTGTAATAGAACAAGAGAGGCTTCCAATTAGATACCTTTCAATCGACTTACACCCAAAGTATCATTATGTAAGAATTGCCCCCTTCTTTCTGCTTGCTCTCCCTTACACTTTAACGAAAATAAACATGCTCCACCATGAATCCTTCTTCATTCACGGTCATCTTTCCGAAAGAATGATAAGGAAGTTTCCGTTTGTACGTTGGGGAACCAGGGTTAAATAATAGGATCCCATTGTGATAGCGTGACATGGGGATGTGTGAATGTCCGAATATAATCATATCTATCCCTTCCTCCTGGAACGCTTGTATTGCTCGCCTTTCCGTTGTTCCTCGCTCGCCATGACCATGCACAAGGCCGATTTTCATTCCTTGTATCGTTACAATGTGTCGCGCTGGCAAGAGTTCAAGAATAGACTCATTATCTACATTCCCATAAACGCCTTCTGTTGGTGCATACGAGATAATCTCCTTGTAAACATCACTTGTTTGCCAATCTCCTGCATGAAGAATGTAATCTGCATCTTTCATTTCTTGTTTAAGAATTTGAGGAAACCCTCTTGTCTTTGAAGGCAAATGAGTATCGGCTATGATGATTACTTTCACATGGTCTTCCTCCTTTCTTTACGAATACTTCTGGACAATCACCGTTTCTTCTAGTAACGGCCAGACTGCTTCAAATGGAAATCGTAAGTCCCAAAAGCTAATGCCTCGAATATCTAGCTCCACTGCTAATTGTATTTTAGCTAGTAGACTTCTAACGTCTTCAAACCATACAATGTGCTCCTTTGTATTCGCGTCTAGATAAGTGAAATATGGCGCTTGGTCTTTCCAATCATATAGTATCTCACTCCCATAGCTTGCTGCTCGTTCAATAGCATAGGACGGGGAGATTGTCTTCGCTTTTGGATTCCCTTGCTTGTACGGAAGTGTCCAGTCTCTCCCATAGAGCGATCCACTGACCATGAGCTTATCTTTCGGGATAGCAGTCTTCGCATACTCCATGACTTTACGTATTTCTGGCAACGGAGAGATTGCTTGTGGAGGCCCACCTGCCCACCCCCATTCATACGTCATCACAATTACGATATCAACGATTTCCCCTATCGCTTCATAATCAAACGCCTCGTACAACAGACCTTTCTGGTCAGAGCGTACTTTAGGAGCAACTGCAACAGCAACAATAAGACCTGAAGCATGAAATCGTTCTACGAGCTTCGTCAAGAAGAGGGTAAATGCCTGTTGGTCTTCTGGCAATATATATTCGAAATCAACGTTCACACCTACATATCCTTTCTCCTTACAGAGGGAAAGCAGTTGATCTAATAGTGTCGTTTGAATGTTTGAATCTGTAAGAACGGTATGGACAAGGTCAGAGCTGAAGCCTTTGTCGTCAAAGTTCGTGAGGCATAACATGGGAGCTACCCCATTTCCGATAGCTGCGTTTACATAGGAATCGTCTTTGATTGGACCAAGCGTACCATTCTTTCTCACATTATAACTAAACGGACACACATACGTTAGTTGACCTGCGACTTTCTCTAATTTGTGAATACCCTCCTGCAGAATTATAGTTGAATAACCGTTGACTTCTAAGACAGGGCGTTGTTCACGTGGAATGTATAGCTTCTGACCAATCCGAATTAGTCCATTAGCAGGCAATCCATTCACATCAATAAGCCGTTTAACAGATACCCCGTAATCCTTAGACAATTGCCACAACGTGTCCCCCGGCTCTACCGTATGTAGTTGATTCGGTATTGACACCATTTGTCCGACGGCAAGGAAATTCGGGTCTTTTATCCCGTTGTGGTCTACAAGCGACTGTACGGAAAGGCCGTAGATGGATGCAATCTTGGTTAATGTATCCCCCGGTGTAACCGTGTATACCCGGCTCCTTAATGGAATAAAGAGTGCCTGCCCAATTACTAACGTATCTGCATCTACGAGATCATTCGCATACTGGATTTGATTGATTTCTGTACGGTATAAGTTCGCAATCTTGTATAACGTGTCCCCTCGTTTCACTACATGATTGGTCATCCTTCCCCCTCCTTCGTACTACTTTATGATTCACTACCCCATGAGATAACAAAAAAGAGCCCCTCTTGCCAGTAGGCAAAAGGCGCTCTCTGTTTAGCTTTAGGAAGTCATCCACTTTGGAGGTGTATTCTTATCCCAATACACGTCACCAATCACATAGTGCTCTTCAAATTGATCCTTGTAACTATGGTAGTGGAAATTAAACCAATACCCTTCACCTGGTCGGTTGTCTCGTCTCACGTGGAATTTCGCCAGTACTTCTTCTGTACGACCATCCTGCACATTAAAGATTCGTTCACCATAACCAGCGCTTGGCGTCTCCGCTACTTCTAGATACCTTGTTCGGTCTTCTCCAAGTTCTACGGTTAATTGCTGTATAACTTCTTCTATACGTGGGAGAATAACTTCTTCCATTTCATCTTCTACTTTTTGATAGATTTTAGGCCCCAATTTCGTAATTGTTTGTTCCTTTGCTTGGTCAGCCATCCATTGCACAGGGTCGGAGACATACGCGTCCCCATCACTACTATAATCAAGTCCCCCTTCGTACGGAATGGTAGATTTCAAGTGGAGGGGTGTTGTCTTAAATGAATCCTCTTTTTCTATTTTACCTTGGTCTGCTACCTTCGCATCAATGTCTATAGAAGGTACGTACATACCAAGCGTCATTACGGCAACGAGGGCTACAAATCCCTTCCGCATCCATCGCTTCATTACACATAACTCCTTTATATGTATACCTTCTCTACATTCTATCATGAATAGAGATAGAAGCGTTCAGAAAAGTCCGTTATTTCACAAAAGATTCATCACATAATCCCTTTGGTTAAAATGATGCTAGCCCTGTTCACCCCGTTTACTTCTTCCTATTAAAAAAAGGAACCCAAGAGATTGGGTTCCTTTCGAAAGACTCACTTATTGAGCTGTGTAACCACCATCAAGAACAACTGCTTGACCTGTTACTCCTTTAGCTTTGTCGCTAGATAGGAATAGAGCGTAGTCAGCAATTTCTTCTGTTTGGATTAGACGCTTCTGAGGTACAAGTGGGAAGATAACCTCTTCAAATACTTGGTCTTTCGTGATGCCGCGTGTAGTCGCGATATCTTCTAGTTGACCTTGTACAAGTGGCGTATCTACATAACCTGGGCAAAGCGCGTTAACTGTGATACCTTGGTCAGCTGTTTCAAGTGCTGAAACTTTAGTAAGACCAATGACACCATGCTTCGCACTGTTGTATGCAGCTTTACCAGAGAAGCCAATTAAGCCGTTAATAGAAGCCATGTTAATGATACGGCCGAAGCCTTGGTTACGCATATGTGGAATTGCGTATTTAGTTGCCATGAACGGACCAACAAGCATGATGTTGATCATTTGTTGATACTTCTCAGTTGGGAACTCTTCTAAGTTCGCAACGTGCTGAAGACCAGCATTGTTCACAAGGATGTCAAGACGACCATAATGTTCAATTGTCTGGTCGATTGCTGCCTTTACATCTTCTTCGTTCGAAACGTCACATTTTAGTCCAATTGCATCATGACCTTTCTCACGTAGAGAAGCTGCAACTTCTTTTGTTTTTTCTTCATTTAAGTCTGTAATAACAACTTTAGCGCCTTCATCAGCGTATTTTTGGGCAATATCTAGTCCAATACCGCTAGCGGAACCTGTTACTAGTGCTACACGATTTTCAACCATGATTCTACCTCCTTAAGTATCTATCAAATATAATTGACTAGTACAGTTTACCGAGACTATGATGAATCTGTAAAGCAATTTGTTCATAAAATATTTATATTATATTAGATAGGAGCTGTTGACATGGATGTCAGACAATTACAATATTTTATAGAAGTAGCAAAACAAGGTAGTTTCACAAAGGCATCTCAAGCGCTCCACCTGTCCCAACCAGCATTAAGTAAAATGATCCGTAATTTAGAGACTGAACTCGATGTCACCTTGCTAGACCGCTCAAAGAAACAAATTCACCTAACAGACTCAGGCAAAGTTGTCTATGAACAAGCCCAACGCGTTATGGGGATGATGGACGATTTGACCTCTTCCTTATATGACACAGTCCATTTAAAGAAAGGCACAATCCATTTCGGCTTGCCACCTCTAATTGGGACCCTCTTCTTCCCTGAGATTATTGCCGAGTTCCGCAAACGTTACCCAGGACTATCAATCAAAATCTCAGAATTCGGTGCAATCAAGGTCGAGCGTACAGTAGAAGATGGAGATAATGATCTCGGGGTAACCGTAGGCCCTGTTGATGATACGCTGTTTCACTCCTATCCACTGAATAAAGAACCAATGAAGGTTGCCCTTCCTTATCACCATCCACTTGCACACCGCGAAACCATTAAGTTGGCTGAACTCCGTGACGAGAAATTTATTTTCTTTCATGAGGACTTTGCCATGCACGAAATGATTCGACAACAATGTATTGAGAAAGGATTCGAGCCTGATGTAGAACTTGAGACTTCCCAGTGGGATTTCATGGTCGAGATGATTGGGGCGAATATTGGCATTGCGATTCTGCCGCAATCCATATGCGAGCGTATCAGCACACCTAAAGTTACCAGCATCCCTTTAACGGACCCAGTTATTCCATGGGATTTGCAAATCATTATGAGAAAGGACCGTTACCAGTCTTATGCAGCTAGAGCTTTCCTTGAATTTATCCAAACGCACAAATCATAACTAAAAGTTATGATTCAGATGAACATTATGTATTTCACTTATCGTTATATTCCTCTTAAACTAGACTCATGATAAAAAAATGACAGGTTAAAAGACTGTTGCAACATCAATAAGAGAGGAGTAACGATAAATGGTGAAATACTGGTTCACGGTAGCTTTGCAATTCATATTAATTAATGTATTCTTTGGCGCTGGATTAGTACTACAGCATCTAACACACGCACCAATCCCAGGTAGTATTTTCGGTTTGTTGCTTCTCTTTATCGCTCTTAAATGGAATGTAATTAAGTTGCAGTGGGTTGAAGAGGCAGGGAAATGGCTGTTAGCAGAGTTACTGCTGTTCTTTATCCCGGCTGCTGTTGGCATTGTCCAATATCCAGACCTTGCAGGATGGGAAGGAATACGAATCCTACTCATCATCGTCGTAAGTACCGTATCCGTCATGGCTGTCACAGGCGTCGTAGCTGACCGCATAGCGAAACGCAGAAAGGAGGAAGCTGCATGAGCTATTTGCTCCTCACACTTGCTGTCTATGCACTAAGTAAACTCTTGTATAAGCGGTTCAAACAATCGTGGCTCACACCACTTCTGGTTGCCCCGGTCCTATTAATCGCCATTCTCGTTGTCTTTAAGATTCCCTTTCATCAATATGAGTCAGGGACAAGCTCTATTAGCTACTTTTTAGGTCCTGCTACCGTAGCTTTTGCGATACCGATGTATAAACACTTGCATCTGATTAAGAAATTCACAATTGAGATTATTGGAAGTATTACAGCTGGTTCAACCTTTGCTGTTCTGTCTTCCTTTATCCTCGCTTCTATCGTTCAATTAAGTGGTAGCTTTGTGACAAGCATTCTCCCAAGGTCAATAACAACGCCAATTGCAATGGAGGTCTCAAAGACCATTGGTGGTGTCCCGACATTAACAGCAGCGTTTGTCGTGATAACAGGGATTATCGGAAGTATTGTCGGACCCTCCATCGTTAAGTTGTTTCACTTAAAGTCTCCAGTTGCGAAAGGGCTCTCGCTCGGTACTGCCGCTCACGGAGCTGGCACGTCCAAGGCGTTTGAATTTGGTGACCAGGAAGGTACTTTCTCAAGTTTAGCGATGATTATTGCGGCTGCCATTACGCTCTTATGGGGCAATACATGGATGCCTGCCTTACAGAACTGGATGATATAAAGAACCACCGCTCAAAAGAATGTATTCCTCTGAGCGGTGGTTCTTTATTGTTCCTTTAATAGGATTGTTTCTTGTTTCAACTCTTGTCCATCTTTCCAATCTAGCGACAGTTGGACAGTTGAATCGGATTGTGGGCGTTCGTCAAATTCAGCAAATTGAAGTGTATCCTGTACGACCACGTCAATTTGTTCCTTTAAATACTTTCCTTCAACGGATTGGCCATCTACTTTATAATCTAATCGTATGAGTTCGAGACGATCCCTCTCTACATCCCCATTATAATAAAGCTGCCCAAAGTACGTACCTTTAGATTGTTCATCCTCTGTAATCGCGACTTTCCATTCCCCACTTTGGCTAATCCCTTCCCAAGTAGGAGTCTTAAATAAAGACGCATAGATGATTAATCCAAGAATAATGACACCGATGAGGCTAATGCTTGTTGTGCGTTTCACGTTAGATCCCTCTTTTATTATGCTACCTATAGGTTACCCCGAGGGGAAAACGCTTAATCTACTTATTTCGTATGGTCCATAAATGCTAGAGCAGTTTGAATCAGCTTATCTTTACTGACGGTTTCATCTCTTGAGCTTTCTCCCATAGAACGGTACGTTAGTTCATAGTAGAGGTCTCCTTGTTTCCATGTCAACGTCTTTGAGAATCCATTGTCTACGTATCCTCCAGGAATTCGTTGATCAATCAGAATTGGTGATTCCCCACGGAGGCTTTCTTGTTGTTCTGTTGAAATCTGAATAGACAATACATGGTTCTCATCAGAAAATGTAGTAAGTTGAATATCATCGTTTGCTTTACTTACGGGTTCGACTAGTGTATTGGATGTTTGAATAGGTAGGTAATCAGGCCAATGGATGGAATGAGGATAGTCGTTAAGTTGTTCTTGAACGTCACTTGTATCCCATTTGTAAAATCCGTCGGGCGCTGATTCAATGATAAAATTAGAAGGTATTAAAAAGAGCAAAGTTAAACCTAGTATCCGAATGAACATCCTCATGCCAAAACCACCCTTAGTTTGAATTCTCTTTTATTTTATCAAATATCAGCACCTCATTGAGACTAATTTTCTAATAAAATTCTGTAAATAATTATTACACAATTTAACAACCTTGAAACATTCTTCTCATTTCAATTAGTAGTTTGTCTGCCGCTGCCCCTATTCACTTTGTTCAGTCACAATAACCGGGCCATCCTTCGTGATATGGATCGTATGTTCAAATTGCGCTGCCCAAGACTCATCTAGCGTCCTTGCGGTCCAGCCATTGTCATCCTTCACTGCAAACCAATTCCCATCCGTCAGCATCGGCTCAATAGTAATAAACATCCCTTCCCTAAGCACTTCCCCTGTTCCTTTCTGTCCGTAATGAGGAATATTAGGTGGTTCATGGATTGTCTTGCCAATCCCATGCCCTACGAATTGACGTACAACACTAAAGTGAGCTGATTCTGCATAACGTTGTATGGCTGCGCCTATATCTCCGACGCGATTGCCTACGACCGCTTGTTGAATACCAATGTCAAGCGCGTGCTTAGTCGCATGGAGCAAGTTCACTGCACGCTCATGAGGGGCCCCCACCAGATAACTCCAAGCAGAATCAGCTAACCCACCTTGATAATTGGCAACGAAATCAATAGTAACTAGATCGCCATCCTTTAACGGTGTACGACGAGGAAAGCCATGACAGATCTCGTCGTTCACAGAGGCACATGTTGCATAAGGATAATCCCGATACCCTTTTTGTTCTGGAGTCGCGCCATGCGTTCGTAGATAGTTCTCTACGAATGAATCCAATTCAAGTGTCGACACTCCAGGTACAATCCGGTCTCTTAGTTGCTCGTGACATGAAGCTACTAGTTCACCCGCTTTGTACACATTCTTTATCTGTTTCTCCTTATTCATCTGTTCATCCCCTTCCGTTTCTCTATCCTATGTTCATGATAAACAAAAAAAGCCGATTTACGTATGTAAATCGACTTTTAACGTGTTAATCTTGTTGTCGTTTCAGGGCTTCTTGTAGAGATACTTGCTTCAACTTTCTCCTAGAGAAGAACATGGAGATAAAGTACGTCACAAATATAAGTAGAAAGCTAATGACAACGGTAAACCACGTCAGGTTGACAGGGAAAGAGAACCCTGTTTCTTCAACGACCGTACTCATTAATCCATCTAAACTAGCCATTGAAAGAGGGATTGAGATGAGATATCCGACAACAACTGCCGGGGTGTACACATTGATAATCAGTTTCGATATTTCAGCATCTTCATACCCCAATACCTTTAGAAGGGAGATCGTTGAAGAGTTCTCCTCTACAACGAGATTAGTCAGCAAGGTCAAGACCACAACACCAATTAGGATTGCGAACGCTGCGATGCCAAAGACTGAGTAACGCATTAACCCAGATGTATCTTCGAAGTTTTGAATGACTTCTTGTTTATCTTCGATGAAAAGGACGTTCTCTTCTCCTTCCGGCTCTGACGAAGTCCACTTGGACGTATAGCTGTTAGAAGGATATCCTAGAAAATCAGTTACGGACGACTTATTGAAATAAATCTGCTTCCCAATGTAAATGGAGGAGATTCCAATGACCTTCTCCTGAAGCGTCTCATCAGTAAGATCATTTGAGAGTTTAATTGTATCTCCAACCTGAACCGATAGTATCTTCGCCATAGGCTCAGAGAGGATAAACCCTTCTGCTAATTCCTCATTTAACACTTCATCCGCCTGAGATTGAAGCTTTATCATATTCGTTCCTGGCTCAACACCGTAAAGTGCGCCATCCGCGTCTCCCACTTCGTCGCCATTTACCTCTTCAATCCTCACTTCGGCAGATACGAATGGACTGTCACCCTCACTCAATTCTTCTGTCTGTAGTCCTGAATAATGAACCGCATAATCATACGTCATCACGTCTTTATACGTTCCCTCTACAAGTTGGTCCATCGCATTGTACATTAAGAACCCAAATATAAGAAGGACTGAGGAGAAGACGACCCCTACAACCATATAGACAAGCCGAGCCTTACTTCGCACAAGAAGGCGTAGACGAAATCTCGAGATAAAGCTCCCTTTCTGAAATAGGGGAATTCGTTCAAAGATAGATTTCGTTCCCTTAGCCATATCAGCAGGCTTTAAAAGGGATAGCGGTGACAGTTGCAATGGCTTCCGAATCACCCAGTAACTCATAGCAATCAATACAAGGTTTGGTATGATAAGACCGATTACGAGTACAGTAGGATCAAAGTCAAAGTAAGAAATGCTAGGTAGATTGTAATAGACCGAATAAAGATTCGTAAGTGGCATAGAAAGCAGCCCACCAGTTACTACCCCACCCAGTGACCCAATCAATCCTATGAAGATTGGATAGGACATATAATGTCTCATCAGCTCATGTTCGCGGTAACCAAGTGCCATTAACGTACCGAGCTCTTTCCTTTGCATCTCAAGGCGTCGTTTCATCAACATCATCACCATAGCTACGGATAGCGCTAGGATAAACAAAGGCAACGCAGTAATCATTTGCTCAGAACTATCAATCTCTGATTCTACAAATTGAATTCTAGGGTTTCCTCCAGATTCCGTCCAACTCACAAGCTGGTTTTGCTCTGCAACTGATTGCTTGAGAGATTGAAGCTGATTTTCTTCTACCCCAATTCCATGCACAGTTCGATATGGTTCGTTAGACAAATCTACAACTGCTTCACTTGTTCCAAGAGCAATCCCAAATTCACTCGCATCACTGATTAAATCCGATTCCCGTTCAATCATATAAATATAGTCCGGTAAGTAAAAGAATCCAGTAATTGTCCATTCCCTGTCCTTCAGATTAATTTCATCGCCAATTTGAAGGTTATGTTCTTCAGCGAAGACCGGTGAAAGGGCAATTTCATCTGCCTTAAGAGGATACTCTCCTTCAGAGACGTAAGGTTTGTTCACAGTCTCTGTTTCAGAGAAGACACGTAATGTCGCACTGTCGTAGGCCACATCAGCATACAACCGTTCTTCCAGTTGAGCGTCGTATTCTCCCTCAAGCTCTTTAAGGCGCTCTTCAGTTACAGGCTCTGTTGTCATGAAATTGAATTGTTCCTGATTGTATTCAGATTTGAACGTAACATTTCTTGTTTCTAGAGTGGAGATGGACATGGATAACGAAACATATAACATAACAGATAACAAGAGTAAGAAGATTACTCCTCCAAATTGGAATTTCTTCTCTTTTAAGTGGCGGTTGACATTCTTTCTAAGAATCATGCCCACGTCACCTGCTCTGGGTCGATGAGTTCATCATTCCAATGCTCCTCCACTATTTCTCCACTTGCCATACGAATTACTTTATGGGCCATATCACCAATGCCTTGATTGTGCGTAATGATACAAACCGTCGTGTGGTACGTATCATTCACAAACTTCAACAAGGATAAGATGTTCTTCCCTGTGTGCTCATCTAAAGCACCTGTAGGCTCATCACATAAAAGAATGTTCGGATTCTTAACGAGTGCACGAGCAATTGCGACACGCTGTTGCTCCCCCCCACTTAGTTGATAAGGAAATTTATCTTTCTTATCCCACATCCTAACCTTCTCTAAGACGTCCTTCATATCCAACGGATTTTGACTCAAGTATCGTCCAACTTCTACATTTTCTTCAACTGTCAATGTGGAAATCAAATTATATTGTTGGAAGATGAATCCGATGTTCTGTCTACGATATTCCGTAACTCCTTTTCGTTTCAACTTTTCTAACGTCACATCATTTACTTGTATGGATCCCTCATCATGAGGCTCAATTCCACCTACAAGATTCAGTAATGTGGACTTCCCAGATCCAGAAGGCCCGAGAATGGTTACAATTTTACTTTCAGGAATTGTAGTCGTTACATTCTTTACAGCCTGCACATGTACTTCGCCACTCTGATAAGATTTACTAACATTTGTAAGCTCAATCGCCATATGGTTCATCCCCATCTGTTTTGTAATATAAAAGCTTATATATTTCATTTCTACTTCATCTTACTACATGCCCCTAGTGGTTACAACATTAAATGAACGATATCCTATGAATTATTTCAAAACTAAACCTCTTTTACACTTCTACATTTAATTTATGAAAGAAACTCCTTATTCCCTCCATAATTTTCCGCTGTAAGCAATTCCTTTGTGGTTATCATAAAATCTTGTTAAAGTTCAAGTATCGTACGTTAAGGAGGATCAACAATGACTGAAGAAAATCATAAACTCGTTATTTATTCGGACTTTATTTGTCCATTTTGCTACATTGGTAAAGTGAACGCAGAACGCATACAAGAACAAAACCCAGGTATGGAGATTGAGTGGAGAGAATTTGAACTGCACCCAGAAGGCCAACCTGATGCAAGCGGCGCATATATGGCGCAAGCCTTGGAAAATGTAAAAATGTTAGCTAAAGAATATAACATTGATATGAAACCAGAAGTGCTTACAGAAGTTACATCAGATTCCCGTAAAGCACTAGTTGGATTCGAATATGCGAAAGAACAAGGAAAGCCTGAAGAATACCGCGAGCAGGTCTTCCACGCTTACTGGGTAGAAGGAAAAGACATCAGCGAAGATGACGTACTAAGAGAGATTGCAGAAACAGTTGGACTAAGCCCAGATGGTTTACTTGCCGCAATCCAAAATGATACGTATAATACCGAGCTTAGAAAATCTATCCGCGGAGCCTATGATGCTGGAATTACAGGTGTGCCTACTTATGTATATGGCGACTATAAAACAGTTGGTGCACAGCCAGTATCTACACTACAGCGTATGATTGACGCTCAAAAAGAAAAAGACATGCTAGAAAGTGACCCAACCGGTCTTTCTTGTGGCCCAGAAGGCTGCTAATAAAAACCCCCTTCTCGTTTATGAGAAGGGGGTTTTATTGAATGTAAGAGCGCTTTTTGTTTTGCAACATGCTCGTATACATAGAAATAACCAGTAGTACCACAGGGCACTACTGGCATTATTTTGTTTAACCAACCTATTCGTAAGTTGGCAAAGCATCTAAATTGTTTGTAGGATCACCATCTGCGTTGCCTCGAATATACATTTCGCCATCTTTCCCTTTAAATACGTTGGCTCCTAGTACGTTGCCATTGTTCACTTCACTTATTGCTTCTTCATACGTTAATTCTCGTCCCGATGAGGTTCTGAAAGATTCGATATCTCCATCACCGTTTTTTCGAACAGCTGAGAATATTTCTTTGTCCATCTTCATCCCTCCTTGTGCATAGCGTACCCTGATAACTAAGTTTCTATCCTTTCTTATAATCATCCAGAAAGTCCTTTTGAAAGCTTGTTGTCGGGGATGAATCGGTTGACGGAGGGAGTTGTTTAAATGGGTTCGTTCCATACTTTTCTGTAAGCTCGTCAATGGCTTCATAGAGCTTCTCATTTTTAGCGGTTTCTTTGTACGTAAAGAGTGACAATTGTTGCGTAAGCTCTGTTACGTCAATAAAGTCATGGGCCGTTACGCCAAGTAGGCGGATGGGTTCTTGATTCCAGTGTTGTTCCCACAACTGTTGAGCATAGTGGAAAATGTCTTCTTCCTTTGAAATATACTCAGAAAGCTGCTTACTACGGGTAATGGTCTTTCGGTTATGATAGCGAATCATCACTTGGATATTCCGAGAAACAACTTGTTTTCGCTCCATCCGGTCGGCAACTTTCTTGGAGAGTTTCCGTACTAGCTGCAAGATTTCATTCTCATCTGTCGTATCGTGGGGTAACGTCTGGGAGTTCCCTATGCTCTTAAATTCTGAAACAGCTTCTGGATCGACAGGGCGTTGATCTTCTCCGTTTGCCCGTCTTATTAAACGCTCCCCGTTCACTCCTAATAACCTTTTAAGTGTCCATACATCGGCATTTGCGAGGTCATGGATGGTGGAGATGTTTACTCCTTTTAACTTTTCAGCGGTCTTCTGTCCAACCCCATACATTTCTTCTACAGGGAGCGGCCAGAGTTTCTCCTCTATATCCCGCTTTCGAAGGATCGTAATACCTAGCGGTTTCTTCATATCAGAAGCCATTTTCGCTAAAAACTTGTTCGGCGCAATGCCAATACTACAAGGCAGGTCTAGTCGTTCCTTGATTGTGTTTTGAATCCACTGAGCAATCTCAGGAGGTGAGCCCATACCACCACAATCTGTAATATCTATATATCCTTCGTCAATAGACACAGGTTGTACCAAACTGGTCACTTCTGAGAGAATCGTGAACATTTCACTGGACGCCTTTCGATATTTGTTGAAATCAGGACGCATGACAATTAGCTCTGGACACAAGCGACGGGCCTCCCAAAGTGGCATGGTTGTCTTAACCCCTTTTGCTCGTGCCTCATAGCTGCTCGTCACTACAATCCCCTTCCGCTCTTCTGGATTCCCAGCTATCGCCAAAGGCTTTCCTCTCAATTCAGGGTTGTACGCCATCTCAACAGACGCATAGAAACTATTCATATCTACATGCAGAATTACGCGTCCATTCTTCGGATACCAGCGCGACATCGACCCACCTCCTTCCGTACTCGAACATTAGTTCTAGTATAACACACCTGCATATACACGAAAGGGACGCGCTACACGTCGTAGCACGTCCCTTTCATTCGTTCATTACTCTGTTGCATTTACCACAATGTCGCCGGCTTTTTCCCCATTTATATAAATAAATAGTTTCCATAGCCCTTGTTCAGGCAGCACCATGCGAGAGCTGCCATCGAGATTGTCGTCCATAAGAAGTGTTACCTTCTCACCTGTTTCCTGACTTAAGCCGACTACTTTATCCACATCTGTTCCAACTGACGCGGACCATGTGTTCCAGTCAACTGTAACGATTTCGTGAGCCTTCATTGTTGGTGTTGCGTTTACCAACTCAACATCTCCTGCAGAAAGCTCCATCCCAAATTCACCTTTTTCGCCTACAAACTGAGCTAGGCTTGTCGTACCGTCTTCACGTGTCACGTTCTCCGTGAACGGTTGGGATTTCTCCCAAACGTCGTTAACAGCACTCGTGCTCGTAGCCCCTCCAATTAACGCAACTATTAATAACCCGATAATCGTTACAAATCGCATGTGGGTCATCTCCTTCATAAATAATAGGGCCAGAAACGAATAAAATATGATTTTATGATTTCTGTGCCCTCATCATATACCTTATAAATCACACCTTTCAATAGTTTTACCCACATCCAAATAAAAAACATTATACATTTCATACTGTATAAAAAGGGTTGATTAACAGGAGTGTTTGAAGCGTTCAAACAGGCCAAACCCCCTGTCATAGCAGTGTAGATTGAGTTTAACAAATATTTTCTTGAGGGAGTAATAGGTAAGGGGATAGGTTCTTGTGTAGAGGGAATTCGGTGAAAATCCTTAAACTTAAAAGATATATAAATATAATGATAAGCTATGTAAAAGCCTCCCCTTTACATCAGCTTGGTATGGGAGGAAGCTTTCAGCCCTTCACGATTGAAGGGAGGCGTTAAGTGAAAGAGACTCCCTTTCGCCTTTTTTCTTTCTCGTTTCATAGCCCGATGGTAAACAAAATTAAATTTACTCTTCGCTATTCTTCGATTTGCGATTGTCTCTGACTTGTCATCCATTACATGCATGTACGCATGTAACAACTTCTCTTCATCTGGTGTCAAGCGTACGTTCATAAGCAACCTCACTTTGGTATTAAGAAGATTTACGTTCATAATCTCGGTTCAGTCTAAATGTAACTCCTCTTGCCCTTAATGGTGTACACTCTCGATGTTGTAGCTGTTCCCGATAATCAATAATCGATCTTTCTAGTGCGGCACGTTGAAAGCGTTGGATATAAGATAATCCCGCAAAGCCGGCTAACAAAGAGGTCACAATGACTGACAAATCGTTGTCGGTACCCGTTAGCGCAATGGCACATTTAGCTAAGATTCCGGCACCTACTCCAATAATTAAATCTCCTACAATCCCAAGCTCAAACATGATAGGGTCGGTATGCTTATTCTCACCAAAGCGGAGTCCAAATAAGAACAGTAAAAAGCAGCAACTTGCCTTAACAACCGTGGAAATCTGAAGCCTCACCTTTTCTCTACCGGTTGCATTTGATTTCCTTAATTTCTTGAAACTCTTACATTTGTAGTCGATACTAATGATCGGCAGCTGTACACATTCATTCCTCTTGTAATGTCCAATCAAAGCACCAATCAAACTCATCACAATAGCCAACTGAAACGTCTGCCACAAATCCACGATTGTCCTAAACTCTTCCATATCATCACCCTTCTCTAATGGTATACTATAACTATATGATATTTCAGAATTTTTACAATATTTGTTACAAAAATCACATCGAAGGACCGAGCACACGTTTGGGTTATCTAGGACAAATGCTCTAAAAAAAAGGCCTAGTAGGACTCATGCCCTTCTAGACCCTTTCTTTTATTTAGCCGCTTCTTGAACAATCGCTGTAACCATTTCTGCGGTTTTCACGAGTTCTTCAACTGGCATCTTCTCATTGGTCGTATGAATCTCTTCATATCCAACACAAAGATTCACTGTAGGAATCCCATGACCTGCAATTACGTTCGCATCACTGCCTCCACCACTTTGAAGAAGTTCTGTCGTACGTCCAATTGCACTTGCTGCGCGCTTCGCCACTTCTACGACATGCTCTCCGTCTTCGTGTTTAAAGCCTGGGTACATCACCTGCACATCTACCTCAACCGTGCCGCCCATTTCTGATGCTGTTTCTTCTAAAGCACGACGCATTTTCTCAACTTGCGCTTCCATTTTCTCTGGTACGAGGGAACGAGCCTCTGCTAGTAGCTCAACTTGATCGATTACGATATTCGTCTGGGCTCCGCCACCTTGGAAGCGTCCGATGTTAGCAGTTGTCTCGTCATCGATACGACCTAGCGGCATTTTAGCTACTGCTCTAGCTGCTAATGTGATTGCAGAAATGCCTTTCTCAGGAGCTACACCTGCGTGAGCCGTCTTTCCTGTGATTACGGCTTTCACTTTAGCCTGTGTAGGTGCCGCTACGACGATGTTGCCGACCTTTCCATCACTATCAAGCGCATATCCATATTTCGCAATGATGGAATCTCGCTCTAGCGCCTTAGCTCCTACTAAACCGGATTCTTCACCAACCGTAATAATAAATTGAATGTCGCCATGTTCAACATTATTCTCATTCAATACCTTAATGGCCTCAAACATTGCAGCAAGACCTGCTTTATCATCGGCACCAAGAATCGTCGTCCCATCTGTCACGACGTATCCATCTTCTACTCGTGGGTTTACGCCATTCCCTGGCACAACTGTATCCATGTGGGAGGTGAAATAGATAGGTTCAACCCCTTCTTTCGTACCTTTCATTGTACAAATTAAGTTGTTGGCCCCGTGACCTGTTATTTCTTTCGCGTTGTCTTCTTTTACCTCTACTCCTAAATCGGAGAATTTCTTCTTTAATACTTCTGCAATTTTAGATTCCTGCTTTGTCTCAGAATCCACTTGAACAAGTTCAAGAAACTCTTCCAATAGGCGTTCGCGGTTTACTTGTAGCATTGTATGTAGCCTCCTTGTCTATGTATCCTATATAATCAGGTATACTAGTACGTTAGCGAAAGCCAAGCTTCCTGTCAATTGTTCGAGATTACAACGGGATATTCCCATGATTTCTCTTTATGTTCTTGCAGCCCTTTCCACCTAGCATTTCGAGTGACCGGAGGAGGTGAATTCTTGTTTCTCGAGGATCAATCACATCATCAACCATCCCTAGTCCTGCTGCAACATAAGGATTGGCGAACCTTTCTTTGTAGGCTTTACGCTTCTCTCTCCTCGCAGCGTCCGGGTCGTCATTTCCTTCAATCTCTTTATGGAATAGAATATTCGCTGCTCCTTCATCTCCCATTACAGCAATTTCAGCTGAGGGCCAAGCAAAGACGACATCTGCTCCGAGAGCTTTACTATTCAGTGCCACATATGCTCCGCCATATGCTTTCCTAAGAATCACTGTTACTTTCGGCACGTCTGCCTCCGCATAAGCATATAAGACTTTCGCTCCGTGGCGGATAATCCCATGATGTTCCTCTTGGACGCCTGGAAAGAACCCTGTCACATCCACAAGCGTGATGATGGGAACGGAGAAGGAGTTGCAAAGGCGTACGAACCGAGCAATCTTGTCGCACGCATCAATATCGAGACTCCCAGCTAAGTATTTGGGCTGATTTGCAATGATACCGATTGCTCGGTCCCCTATCCTCCCGAACCCGACTACTGCGTTTCTCGCAAAGTGAGCGTGGATTTCTGTGAAACTGTCTTCATCAACGATTTCTCGAATAACAGCTTTCATGTCATACGGCTTCTCGCCTTGGTCAGGAAGTAGGTCTACCAATGAATCCCTGTAGTGTTGTTCCCCTTGCCATTCAAGATTACCTTCTTGGTCTTTACTACTATTTAAATAGCCGAGCAACTGTCGCACAAGTGCTAATGCCTCTTCTTCCGTCCTCGCTATAAGATGAGCGTTTCCACTCTTCTCATTATGAACCCGTGCTCCACCCAATTCCTCCGCTGTAATCCTTTCACCTGTAATAGACTCAATTACCTTAGGTCCAGTAATAAACATTTGTGATATTTCTTCCACC
Organism: Pontibacillus halophilus JSM 076056 = DSM 19796; assembly: GCF_000425205.1. Lineage (GTDB taxonomy): Bacteria > Bacillota > Bacilli > Bacillales > BH030062 > Pontibacillus_A > Pontibacillus_A halophilus. The sequence goes on from NZ_AULI01000010.1 coordinate 105,100, forward strand.
ATAATAACGACATCCGTCAACGCAGGAGAGTAAACAGCTCCTCCAGCACAAGGTCCCATGATGACAGAAATTTGTGGGATTCTTCCTGAATACTTCATGTTGCGATAGAAGATTTCACCATACCCATTAAGTGCGGCTACCCCTTCTTGGATACGCGCACCAGCTGAATCATTCAGTCCGATGATGGGAGCGTCATTCTTAGCAGCTAAGTCCATCATATTTAGTATCTTTTTCGCATGCATCTCTCCTAAAGACCCACCCATTACAGTAAAATCGTGGGCAAATACATATACTCTCTGTCCATTGATTGTTCCCGTTCCAGTGACAACTCCTTCTCCAGGAGCCTCCGCCTCTTCCATGCCAAAGTAATGACACCGATGTTCCATATATGGATTTGTTTCCAAGAAGGAATCATCATCAAGAAGAGTATGAAGACGTTCCCGCGCTGTCAATTTTCCTTTTTGACGTTGTTTCTCTAGTCGTTCAATTCCCCCGCCCATTTCCACCTTTGTTCGTCTGTCATACATCTCGTTGATCTTGTCGTAGATGTCCATCAATCGTCCTCCTACAAGTTAGATTGACACAATTCGAAGAGCACACCATGTGCTACACCAGGGTGTAGAAATGCGATTTCCTTCTCCTTAGCTCCTTTCATACTCTTTCCTCCAATAACATGAATATCCATAGCCTTTAACTTCTCAAGCCTATTCGTCAAGTCAGGTACATCCAACGCTAAATGGTGAAGACCCTCTCCTCTTCTCTTTAAGAATTGAAACACAGCACCTGATGTCCCTATGGGCTCTAGAAGTTCTATGACACATCCACCTACATGTATAAATGCTACTCGTACATGCTGAGTGGCAATCTCTTCAATGCAATCTGGACGAAAGTCGAACATCTTCTCATAGGTGGTAAGAGCCTCCTTTAAATCATTAACAGCAATGCCGATATGCGCAATCTTCATACCATCAAGATTCTTATTCACAGCCATCACCATCCACCTTAATCTTATTCTTATATGTATATGAATACGGCCAAATACCACGACTAAAAGTTGATAAGAAACTTACAAGACTGCTTGTCTAAACCTCTAAATAGAGTTACAATGAGCATAATAATTGTGAAGGAGGACGTCACTATGGCAACAAAGGCCACAAATCAACAATCTACGGCTCCTAAACGTTCGAAACGCGAAAAACGCCAGCGCTTTATCATTTATCTAATGATTGCGACAATGGCACTTACATCCTTACTCGCAGGTGCAGGGATGTTCATCCAATAAAATAAATGCAAACAAAAAAGAGGAACTTCCCATTGAAGTTCCTCTTTTCTTTCGCTTATTCATTTACAGCTCTATCAGACTGCGTATGTTCTTCTTCAGGTTTGGCTCGCTTCATAAACAAGGAAAGCACGAAAGCGATTAGTGCAATTCCAAATATAATCAAATATACGGAATGAACGCCTGATACAATTCCATTTATTTGGGCATTTGGATCTTGTGCGTTAGCAGATACATAACTTGCTTGCCTTGCACTTAAGATGCTGACGAATACCGAAACCCCAATTGCACCTGCTACAGGCTGCAAGGTGTTCATTATCGCTGTTCCATGTGGATACAACCGCTTCGGCAACTGATTTAGACCGTTCGTTTGGGCTGGCATCATAATAGCTGAAATGGATAGCATTAATCCCATATAACACGCGACGATTAGTGCAATTGGCGTGTCCGTACCAATTGTACTTAACGTAAGCATCGTTATAGAAAGTAGCAATGTAGCTGGGATAATTAACTTTCTAGGTCCATATTTATCAAATAATTTACCCATCACTGGTGACATTAGTCCATTCAAGAGACTCCCCGGTAACAAGATAAGTCCAGCCGCAGCAGGAGCAAGCAATAACGCATCCTGCATATACATTGGCATGATGATCTCAGAAGAGAACATGGACATGATAATAATGAGAAAGAGCCCTACTGCTACACTAAACATTGGATAACGGAACACGCGGACGTCAAGCAGCGGTTCATCCAACTTCAACTGTCGGATTGTAAATAGAACGAGGGAGACAACCCCAATTAGTAACGTTCCGTACACGCTTGGATCTAGAAATCCGCTTTCCCCTTCTCCAGCTAGGCTAAATCCTAATACAATTCCACCAAATCCAATTGAAGAGAGAAAGATTGACAATATATCAATCTTTGGCTTCGTCACTTCTCCTACATTCCGAAGATACTTCCAACCAAATAAAATAGAGAAGAGTGCAAATGGGATAACTGTAATAAAGAGGTATCTCCAACCGAGGTACTCCACAATCACACCTGATAGGGTCGGGCCAATGGCTGGTGCGAACATAATGACAAGCCCTACCGTTCCCATTACTGAACCACGTCGCTCTGGTGGGAAGATGAGTAAGAACGTGTTAAAGATGATTGGCAGCAATACCCCAGTACCCGCTGCTTGAAGGATTCTTCCTAGAAGCAACACGCTAAACGAAGGAGCTACTGCACTAATCACAGTCCCCACAGTGAACACGGTCATCGTCCCAATAAACATCTTTCTTGTTGAGAACCATTGTAGCAACAAGGCCGAGATTGGTGTAAGAATCCCCATCACTAACATAAAGCTTGTCGCCATCCACTGAACGGTTGTTCGTTCTAGACTGAATACGTCCATTAACGTAGTCAACGCAATGTTTAATAACGTTTCGTTTAGAATAGCAAAGAAAGCACCAATGATCAGCGAGATTACGACCGGCTTAGCGTTAAAATTCGGATCATCTGCTAAAAATTCATACTTTGATGATGTATTTTCTTCCATTAATTATTCTCCTTTTTTCCATACATACAAATTAAAGCAACAGTTTCTATCCTACTATAGTTGAACGGAAATACAAAAGAAATACACACTAATGAAACTTTACAAAAGCCATAAAAGAACCCCCCTCAAGACAAGGGGGGTGATTCTACATTTGGAATCGAATACTGCTCTTAGAGCAAACGAGGAGATTACTCTTAAAACAAAAAAAGCACCGGCTCTTTGCCAGCGCTCATTAATTCACGAATTGCTCATTCCATTTCTTCAAATCTTCTTCTGAAATCCAAAGGTATTCGTTTATATTCCGATTCTGTCCTCTGACTTTATATGCAATAGAAGCAACTCCAGCTTCTTTAATAATTACTCGAATGTCTTCCACCTGTACTGGCATCATACCGTCTTGCGTAGGAATCACAGCTTCGTGACCAACATTAAAACGTGTATTTACGATTGATCTCATGAGTATCTCTCCCTTTCTTAATTAAATTCGTACGAAATGGCATGCCCGCCTTTACAAAAATTTAAAATAAAATTTACAAAACATTTACGTTATATTAATATTACCACAACATTTGGGTTATGTCACTAAAATGAGCGTGTATTTGTTTAAATAGTCAGATAATTAACCTGTTAAAATATGTCCCTTGTATTCGTATGCAGAATCGCAACTTGTTTATACATATAAAAAACGCTTGGAAATTACCCAAGCGTTTTACAATATATCTGTTCCCTAGTATCTACTCTTATATCGTTAGACAAAGAAGAGATGGCCTATCGAATAAAGGGTCCCTTCGAGCGCTGCATCAAATCTGCAAATTCCTGAGATTGATTCTGCCAGACTGGAGGAAGATCCGAAATTGGGAAGAACTGAACATCTAGAGATTCCTCTTTATCTACACGGATTTCACCTTGGAAGTCTCTGCATGTAAAGATTAGCTTGACCAATTGGACTTGGTCCCCATTCGGGAGTGTACGTTGTTGCGTTTCACCAGAGTAGATACCAAGGAGTTCTAAACTCCCTAATTGTAATCCTGTCTCTTCATATACTTCTCGTCGTGCCCCCTCTTGAACACTCTCCCCCATTTCGAGGTACCCACCAGGGAGCCCCCATACTTCATGATCAGATCTTAGTTGTAGAAGCACTTCTTCACTTTCATTAATAACGAATACACCTGCTACTACCATAATCACGCGTTCATTTCCTATCATGTTTCGTAAATACGTTATGTAATCCATTCCATGACACCTCCGTTAGTTTCATCGTAACGAAGTTTCCAAGAAATAAAAAGGAGATTTCTTTTAGACTTCTCCTAGACTAAACGAGTCTATCTTTAATCTTCCAATTCTATGTATTCACGTAGTAACTTTAAACCTTGGTCTTCTACACGCCATACGAACATGCATAACGCCGTATGTGGATGGCCATTGATTGTGTTCGTTTCTCTTCCAATTGTAACGTACTCCTGTCCATTTCCTCTTTCTGTAATTGTATATGGTTCAAAGCTTTTCTTGGCGTTATTCATCTGATTTAAGACTGCGTCCAAATTGTAATGATACCGATATGGTTCAGGTTCATCATCTCCTGCATGAGACCAATACCCAACAAAGTCTTCAGACATATAGCTCCGAATGGATTGGCTATCTTTAGTCGCCATTGCTTCATTCCAGGCTTGAAAGTATTCTTGTAGGGTTTCATATAAGTCTTGTATACAGATCCCTCCTATTGCTTATGCGCTTCTCACCATGAACTGGGAAGTAGACAGAGGACTACGTGTTAGTTGCAGGAAGCTAAGAAGCATCGTAGTCCCCTTCATCCCCTTATCCAGTTGGAGAATGTAGAAAGAAATTTATTTCTAAGAGTATTTTGTCTCCAACACAGGTTGAGTTGCTACTCTTGTATCCTGTGGTATTGTTAGGCTATTAAATCAACGATTCGCTATATATTATGGTTTTAACACTAGTTTTCCAGTTGTTCTTCGGCCTTGAAGGAGTTGATGAACGTTGCGAGCATCTTCTAAGGCATACACCCCGCCTATTTTTAATTGCAGCTTTCCTTCATTGAGGTATCGAAGTAGTTCTTCTAAGCTGTTCCGGAAAAGGTCTGGTTTTTTCATGATTTGCGGCAGGAAGAAGCCAATTACAGAAAGGTTCCGGTTCATAAGACCTGCTGGATACATTTGGGCGGGTTCTCCGCTCGCAACACCAAAGACTACAACGCGGCCAAATGACCTCATACATTTGATGGTTTCATTGAAGATGTCTCCCCCGACCATCTCAAGCGCAACGTCTACCCCTTTCCCATCAGTCGCTTGCATCACTTGTTCCTGCCAGTCATCATCCGTATAATTGATGCCAACATCCGCACCTAGTTCTTTCGCTAGGTCTAGTTTCTCACTTGTACTAGCCGTTGCGATGATCTTCCCTGCTCCAAATTGTTTGGCAAGCTGCACCGCAATCGTCCCTACGCCCCCTGCTGCAGCGTGAATAAGGACAGTTTCTCCGACCTGCATTTGCCCCATTGTCTTCAAAATGTGATAAGCTGTTAGTCCTTGTAAAGGAAGCGCAACAGCGATTTCATCCGATACTCCATCCGGAATTGGAATAAGCGTTTGCTCGTGGGTGGTTACGTATTCTGAATATCCTCCAGAAGAAATGAGCGTGACCACTCGGTCGCCTTTCTTAAATGAACCTACGTTCGTACCCGTTTCCTCTACAACACCTGCTACTTCTGCTCCAGGAACAAATGGCAATGGCGTCGGTACTACGTATGCGCCTTCTCTTCTTGCAGTATCCGCATAGTTGACCCCAATTGCTGTTACCTGAATCAATACCTCACCATCTTCTGGAACCGGCTTATCAAGCGTTGCCACTTCTAACACTTCTGGACCACCATACTCCTTGAACTGTATTCCTTTCATGTTATCCCTCCTATTGTCCTGTGAATTGTGGTTTTCGTTTCTCGGCGAAGGCAGCAATGCCCTCTTGATGGTCTTCTGTCGAAACCATAAGCGTTTGGCTAATTCGTTCCTGCTCAAGGATGGTCGCCAAATCCTGAGTGTCTGCAGCATGGACCACTTTCTTCATCATTCCAAATGCCTGAACTGGTCCAGTAGCTAGTCTTTCTGCGTAAGATTGAACCGCTGTTTCAAGCTCCTCTAAAGGAACTGTCTTCGTCACAATCCCTAATTCTAAAGCTCTGGAAGCCTTGATTGGCTCTGCACTAAATAGCAATTCCTTTGTACGATAAGGTCCGAGTAGTTTGGTTAGAAAGTAAGTCCCACCACCATCGGATATAAGTCCCACTTGCGAGAAGCTTAATACGAACTGACTATCTTCTGCACAGAGAATCTGATCACATGCTAGAGCTAAATTAAAGCCTGCGCCCGCTGCGAACCCATGTACTCCTGCAATCACTGGTTTTGTTAGGTTTCGAATGGTGAGAATTGTCTCATTTAATAATCCAACATGGTCATAGACATCCTTTGGTGTGCCTGTTCCCATCGTTTTCACATCGCCACCGGCCGTAAATGCTCGGCCTGCTCCTGATAGGACCACAACCTTTATATGTTCTTCTTGGTCTGCATAGTTTAATGCATCTTTCAAACCTTGAAGCATGTCATGACTAAAGGCATTTAAACGATCTGGGCGATTTAATACACAAGTTAATAAAGGCCCCTTCTCCATAACTGTTATATGATCATTTCCAAGATTCACAATTCATCTCCCCTTTACACAAGATAGGTATTTGAAGTAAGCATGGCATCTGCGATTCGGCGGTTACGTGATACAGATTGTTCATATTGAAGAAGTGCTTGCACAGATGAAATTGAAGCAAGGGTTTCCGTACGCACATCTCCCGTCGTCAGGTTGGAAGCTAACATTAAAGCAACACTGCCAGCTTCGAGACCAGCACGTTCTATATAGGATGTTGCCAAGTCTTGATGCAGCGTTTTCCCACTCTTCCTTGCTCTTACAACTGCTGATTCCGCAGCATAAGCCATAATAGCCAGGTCTGCTAATCCCATCATCGTCTCTTGCTCTTCCTGTAACTCCTGACCGAAAGCGGAATAGGCCGCGCCAGCACATACAAAGAACAAATCTTTCAATAACTGTACTCCTTGTTCTAACGAAGGCGCTTCGTTCGGTCGATGCATGTGCGTATGTGCTTCTTCAACCGCTTTTTGAAGGGGAAGTTCTCCTGATGCCGATTTCTTTAAGATGACGCCAGCAATGTGTAACCGGTTGATTTCATTCGTCCCTTCAAAAATTCGGTTAATTCGTGCATCCCGATACGCTTGTTCAATTGGGTACTCCTTTATGTACCCTGCTCCTCCATGAAGCTGGAGCGCTTCATCAACAACCTCATCTAATGTTTCTGAGCCAAACACTTTGCACATTGCGGATTCGAATGAGTGTTCATTCATTTTCTTCGCAACATCACGGCCAGATGTTTCATCCGTAACGTCTCTTAATACGGATTCAACATGACCGGCTGTCCGATACATAACAGACTCAGAAGCATACAATTTAGCAGCCATCTTGGCTACTTTTTGCTTTGTTCCATTAAATTGAGCAATAGAACGACCAAATTGCTTCCGCTCCTGAATGTGTGATAAACCCAACCCAAAGGAAAATTTGGCTGCGCCTGTTGTTGCCGCCCCTAAGTTAAATCGCCCGAGATTTAATACATTTAATGCAATGTGATGCCCCTTGCCGACTTCTCCTAACACATTCTCCTTCGGAACCTTACAATCCTCCATGATGACAGAACAAGTAGAGGAAGCTTTAATTCCCATTTTATCTTCTTCTGGTCCTACCGATAATCCTTCAAACCCCTTCTCCACGATAAAGGCTGTAAAGTGTTCTCCATCTACTTTGGCATACACGATAAACGTGTCGGAGAAAGAAGCATTCGTAATATAGATCTTGGTTCCATTTAATACATAGTGGTGACCCGTTTCATCCAACACAGCAGTCGTCTTAGCAGCAAGGGCATCACTACCTGCATCCGGTTCAGTGAGACAGTATGCTCCGATATATTCACCTGAAGCTAATTTCGGCAGGTACTTCGCTTTTTGTTCTTTAGTTCCGAAATACGTAATCGGTAGGCTTGCTATGCATGTATGATTATTATGGGCAACTGAATATCCTCCCCCAGCACCTAGCGCTTCTCCCACAATCCCCTTACTCATCTTATCGAGGCCTAGTCCTCCATAACTTTCTGGAATACTGTGAGCCAATAGACCGAGTTCTCCAGCTTGCTTCATTAAGCTCTCCACTAAATCATAGTCTCCCGACTCGAGCCGCTCGCGCTCAGGATAAACGGCTTCTTCTAGAAAACGTCGTGCTGTCTTTGCCATCATTCTATGTTCATCGGTCTGGTCTTCCGGAGTGAAGATGGCGCTTTGGTCAATCTGACTCGTAAGGAATTGTCCACCTCTCACGATTTGCTCTACTGGATTCATCCTTTCCTACCTCCTCGATACGCCCTGTGTGTGTCCGATAAATCGGAACGACAGGACAACTGTTTTTATTTGCAACAAATTCAACATCACTTGCTAATCCATAATCCACTAACCATTTGCCTACCGTACTTGTTCTTAGAACGGTCTCAGCAGATGGACTGCCGTGATAGAAATAATAGGCAGCCAACGCTCGGTCGGTTAATGTCCACTCACCATGCTGCAAGAGTCTGTGAATCATACTGGCCGCACCGTAATAATCTTCAATTGCGAAGCGCTTGGTAGACCCTGCACAAATTAGACTAATCGAGTCGTTCACATGGTGAGAAACTAAATAATCGAGTATGGCCTGCTCATTTAAGAGAGATGCCACGTATACATACTTAGCTTGAGAGGCTCGACGAATGGCCACCGTTCCGTTAGTCGTCTTATAGAAGAGACGCTTGTTCTTTACGCTACTAGACAAGTAGATGGGAGTTGGAGATTGAAATCCTGGAATCGTATAACCCTGTTCTTCTCCGGCTAGCAAGTATGGTTCTTGACTCCCCTCCGCCATGCGAATCGCTTCACTTGCCGTTAAGGCTGGATAGACAGACAATGCTCCATGGTGAAATGCAGCTGTAATACTTGAAGTTGCGAACAGAACGTCGTATACGATAGCGACCTTTCCTTCTATATGGTGAGGTTCTAGCTCTTCTTTGGAGTGAATGATGTGAATCTTCCCCATTAAAGACCCGCCGTTTCTCTTGCCTGTTGCAACAAATGATTGACGAAGTGATTCATCCCTTTAAATCGCTTGTCGTTCGTCTGCCCTTGTCGATAGCGATAGTAGATTTGTTGAACAATCCCAGCAAGCTTAAAATAGGCAAATGTCATATAGAAATCCATTTGCGTTACATCACGCCCACTCTTTTCTGCGTATCGCTGCATAAATTGTTCCCTTGTGTAAAAGCCATCATAAGCTGATGTAATAGGCGGCTTGCCTAAACCATTCCTTAAATAAGGCGAGTCATTAGGCTCAATCCAGTAACTAAGTGCCACACCTAGATCCGCTAATGGATCACCAATTGTAGTCATCTCCCAATCAAATAACCCTACCATCTTCGTATAATCCTGTTCATCAAAGAGCGCATTATTCATCTTGTAATCGTAATGAATGAGTGCGCTGTTAGAATCACGAGGGATATGATGAACCAACCATTGTTTGACTCCCTCTCCTGACTCAACATCATCTGTTAATGCGCGGTCAAACCGCTTGATCCAACCATACACCTGCCGTTCCATAAATCCCTCTGGCTTGCCAATGTTTGCAAGATTACTAGACTGATACTCCAATGAATGCAGTTCGGCTAGTGTATCTACCATCGTCTCAGACAGTCTTTTCGCCATCGCTTCACTTGCATCCACACCTGTCGGGAACTCCGTGTCAAGCACCACTCCATACCGTCTCTCCATAATAAAGAAAGGCGCTCCTAGAAGATTTCCCTCTTCATATAGGATGGGCTTAGGTGCCTTATCGAAAATAGGGTGAACCGCTTGTAAAATCCGATATTCTCGCTCCATATCGTGAGCCTTTGGAGCCACTGGGCCCAATGGAGGCCTTCGTAGAACACCGACAAACTCCCCCATCTTAATTTCATAAGTTAAGTTCGAATGACCCGCACCAAATTGAGAGACCGTTAGCTCTCCATTTGCTTGTTCAATATGACGTTCGAGATAATCGTGTAAGGCTTTCTCATTCAATTCTTCTCCAGTTCGAACAGGGATTGTATCATAAGGCATTATAATCCCCCCTTAAGCTTTTGCATCTGGTACTTCTCTAAACTGGTACGCATCGACTCGTCCATTGGTTTACTCTTCTCAGTCTGAAAGTCGTATTGGATGACCACAGATTCTCCTCGAGCGATGTTCTCATCTGTTTCTTGGTCTTTGATATGTTGATGAAGATGGAAGCTACTGTTGCCAATTCTCGTTACGTACGTTTCAATCGCTAAGGATTGGCCAAAATACGCTTGTTTCAAGAAATCACATTTAACAGAGGCAAGGATGAAATTCCACTCTTCAGCTACCAGCTCAAGGTCGTGGAAGAAACGAATTCTCGCTTCTTCAAGGTACATAAAGAAATTCCGGTTGTTCACATGACCAAGCATATCGGTTTCACTGAAGCGAACAACCAAATTATGACGATGCATCTATATCCCCCCTTATGAATAAACCTTCTTTCCATCCTCATACGAGTAAAATCCCTTGCCAGTCTTTCGACCAAGCTCATTTGCTTCCATTTTATCTGCAAGCAACTGCGGGGGTTTGTCTTCTATGTTTCCTGTCTCGGCATATTGTTGTTGCATAACATAGTAGCCTACATCAATTCCAGACAAATCCATCAGTTCAAACGGCCCGAGCGGGTGGCTTAACGCTTTCTTCGTAATAATGTCTATGTCTTCAAAGCTAGCATATCCGCCCTGATAAAGACTCATCGCTTCTTTCTGTATAGCAAATAGAATCCGGTTCGCAATAAACCCTGAGATCTCTTTCTCTAACAATACTGCTGTACGGTTCATTGCTTTACATACATCCATTGTCGCTTCGATTGTCGAATCAGATGTATGCTCCCCTCTCACAACCTCAACACAGTCCATCACAAGAGCAGGGTAAAAGAAGTGCATATTGCATATGCGGTCCGCGCGTTCTGTTGCATCTGCAATTAAGGAGCTCACAATTGTAGAACTATTTGTAGCTAGAATCGCATGAGAAGGTGCAATCGAATCAAGCTGTTTAAACACATCCCGTTTCACGTCTAACTTCTCCACTACAGCTTCAATAATGAAGTCAGCCTCACAAGCAGCCTCCTCTATGCTCGTAGTAAACGTAAGCGCCTGAAAAGCCTCATCTCTTCGTTCACGACTAATCTTTTCTTTCGTTACCCATTTCTCCATTATGGATTGAAGTGTCGCCTTTGCTTGTTCTAGCGCATCTCCATTGACGTCTTGCAAGATAGTCTTATACCCTCCTAACGCTGATAGCATTGCAATCTGATGCCCCATAGAACCTGCCCCAACAACGGTTACATTACGAATTCCCATCCTTCTATCCCCTTTCATACTAACTGGTTAGTATGTTACTATTCCTCCTCCGCCTCAAGTGCGAGGAGGTTGTAAGCCTTCTAACATCATGCTGACATAGATGTCTGTGAGCTCTTCTTCTGACACTTCACCATCTGGTTCATACCAGAAATAACTCCAGTTCACAATCCCAAGAATCCCGAAAGATACCATGTCGGCACGCAAGTCCTTCCTAAACTCTTCAGCACGAACGCCTTCTTCTACTAGCTGTTGCACGTTCCTCTGAAATAAATGTCGCTTCGGAAGGAGTTTAGCTGTATGATGGTCACTTAGATGTCGCATTTCCCTAAAGAAGACGCGAGCACTTTGCGCTTGTAGGCGTATGTTCTTGATGACCATGAGAACCGTGCTTCTCAATTTCTCTTTATAGCTCACCCCGTTCGCAAATAAGATTTGCTCCTGACGCTTCAATAACTCTTCTATAAACGTAAGGTGGATTTGCATGAGAACGTCTTCCTTGTTGTGGAAATAGTAATAAAATGTACCTTTCGTAACTCCATTCGCTTCTACAATATCTTGAATTGACGTTTCCAGAAATCCACGCTCTCCAAATAGCTCAATGCTTGTTTCCATAATTTTATCCTTCATGAGTAAATAATCCTCTCGTTGATTAATTTTCTGTTTCTTTAGAATAGTACCATCATTACTGCGATACGAGAAGGAGAATTAGCAAGAGGCGTGCATGCCCCCATCGACGACGAGCACATCTCCTGTTACATAATCAGAGGCCCTAGATGCTAAGAACAGCGCAGCGCCCTTCAAATCATCTTCAGAACCAAAGCGATTTAGCGGCGTTCGATCAAGAATAAAGTCTCCTCCATGTTCAAGCACGACTTTAGACATCTTTGTAGGAAAGAAACCAGGTGCAAGAGCATTGACTTGGATATTATGTGGACCCCATTTGACGGCCAGATCCTTCGTTAGGGTGATTACAGCTCCTTTACTGGCATTGTAGCCTACCGTATCCATGAATCTAGCATCAGCCCCACCAAGACCAGCTACAGAGCTAATGTTGATGATCTTCCCATGCCCTTGGTCCACCATCACCTTCCCGACCTGTTGGCTCATGAGGAACGTACCTGTCACATTGACCGTCATTACTTTGTCCCATGCTTCACGAGGCATCTCAAGAGCTGGCGCGCCCCACGTAGCTCCACTATTATTCACGAGAATATCAATTGAACCAAACGTTTCTTTCGTCGTTTGTACCACTTGAAGAACGTCCTCTTCCTTTGTAACATCACAGGCTAATCCTAACGTCTGAACCCCCATTTGAGCTAAGTCTTTCGCGACTTCTTCACAGGTCTCTTGCTTTCTTGAACAGACGACAACATTCGCACCAGCCTCAGCAAATCCTTCTGCAATTTGACGGCCTAACCCTCTTCCGCCTCCTGTTACAATCGCTGTCTTTCCTGTGAGTTCGAACAATTTCAGAACGTGCATTCTACCCCTCCTTATGATTTGCCATCTCCAACCTAGCAATTTGACGCCGATGTACTTCATCAGGTCCATCAGCCAAACGTAGTGTTCTGGCGTTCGCCCACTGAGCTGCGAGCGTAAAATCATCACTTACTCCGGCTCCCCCATGGGCTTGTATCGCGCGGTCTAGAACCCTTAAGGCCAAGGAAGGTGCTACCACTTTAATCATTGCGATTTCCTTCTTGGCAACTTTATTGCCTACCGTATCCATCATGTATGCTGCCTTTAAGGTTAATAGGCGGGCTTGCTCAATCTCAATTCTAGAGTCGGCAATCCATTCTTGAACGACACCCTGGTCAGCAATTTTCTTTCCGAAAGCCTCTCTACTTTGTACGCGCTTACATAAATCTTCAAGCGCACGCTCAGCCGCACCAATCAATCTCATACAATGATGGATTCTCCCTGGGCCAAGTCGACCTTGCGCAATGGCAAATCCTTTCCCCTCATCCCAAATTAGGTTTTCCTTTGGCACGCGGACATTTGAGAACTGAATTTCTGCATGCCCGTGTGGAGCATGGTCATACCCATATACAGGTAGCATCCGTTCAATCGTTACGCCTTCAGTATCTAGCGGAACTAGAATCATAGATTGTTGTTCATATTTCGGTGCTTCTTTGTCTGTCTTCCCCATAAATATAGCAACCTTACATCTAGGGTCTCCAGCTCCTGAGGACCACCATTTAGTTCCGTTAATGAGATAGGAATCACCATCTCGCTCAATGAGCGCCTCGATATTCGTCGCATCAGATGAAGCTACATCTGGTTCCGTCATTGAAAAGCAAGAACGAATCTCCCCATCTAATAAGGGGCGTAGCCACCTTTCTTTCTGCTCATCCGTTCCATACCGATCTAGCACTTCCATGTTCCCTGTATCAGGAGCGTTACAATTAAATACTTCTGGCCCAATTAAGGAACGCCCCATAATCTCACACAACGGTGCATACTCAAGGTTGGTTAATCCTGCTCCATTCTCCGAATGAGGAAGGAATAAATTCCACAATCCTTCTTCTTTCGCTTTCTTCTTTAGTTCCTCCATAACAGGTGGTACTGCTTCCCATCTTGATGATTGAGAATCTAGTTGTTCCTCGTATAAGCGTTCATTCGGATACACGTAGTCACGCATGAATTGCTCCAAGCGTTCCATATATTCCTTGACCTTGTCACTATACTCAAAGTTCACCACTTTCACCCCTGAAGCATACTAACCGGTTAGTATGTAGTTGCTTTCATCATATCTTTATTTATCTGAAAATTCAAGAGATTAAACTCGTAAGCTTTCCACCTTTTATTTATCTACTATCTCGGTATGTGCTAAAGTAGTATGTAATAGATGACCATTTTTATCCAGGAGAGAGGGAGACTATGCCCAACCGCATTAAACTTGGAATCGCTGCATTTATATGTATCGGATTTGGCATCACCTATTATCTGTCGAGTGACGACACACAATCTAAAAACCCCGATTTACTATATGCAAATTCAATTGATGAAGTTGAGGCTTATTACGAGAAAACAATTCCACGTTATGCCCTGATGAAAGAGTTGAAGAAGGTCCAAGAGATTAACAAAACGTACTCCCTACGAAATCACCTTCAAAAGCTTCATTTAAATAAAGCTTTGGTATATGACCAAGATATTGTTCTCTTGTATCATGTTGACTTAGAGCGGCAAGCCGAATCCGTCAAAGAAGAAGATTTGTTGCATATTCAGTCGATTATATTAGACGATCAACCCGAATGGCACGACAGACAAACGTTGTTCAAATTTATAAAGAGAAATGAAGGTATCATCTACAACGGTTCTTACTATCACGCAGCGACCATCCCAAACGTCCTATCCCCTAACGTGCAGTATGATGGAAAGGACCCTTTCTACGCCGACATAAATACAGTAACTGAAACGCTCCAAGCAAGTCTTGAAATCGCATACGGAGCAGGGTTATCAGAAGAGAATGATAATCGTGATACTTACAAAGTCCCGAAAGCCTCCTTTTCGCTATCGTACCACCCTAGAGACGATTTCATTAGAACCGTGAACATAGACGAAATCTTACACTTACCCTCTTCCTTTCCATCCATCTATATGGATAAGCTAATGCTTGGCTTTCGAGGAAACATCGCAACTGGTTCTAGTGAATCTTTAAACGAAACACTCGTTCACATGACTGCAGACCTTTCTATTAAAGACGAGGAAGTTGCATTTTACGGGTATGAACAGAACCAATCGAGAACCAATCAAGAAGGAACTCCGTTATTGTTTTACTCCACATCGTTCAATTCTACACGAGAGTTACTAGAAGCAGAGACAATGGAATTACACATAAAAGAACTAATCACCTACGACCAACTCAATAGTGAGATGACATTTACAATTCCAACTGCTGTAGTAAACCTTTCAAACCAGAGCACGGAGGCTCCCCTACCGAAGGGACATATACTCACTACGTATCAAGATATTATCTTTACGCTCCAACATGTAGCTATGAATGATTACGGTGTGACCTTGTACATCGAGATGGACGATTCAAACGCTGAAAAGACAATTCCCTCAGACTTCCGGAAGTTCAATTTCATTAAGAATAATGAACAGAGTCCCCCTGTACCTATGAGCACTACAATTACAAATGAAAAGGGCGAAGAAGCTACAGCTAGCGAAATGAAATCTAAACAAAGGAACAATACAACCGTACTGACGCTTCCAATCGATTTCGTCAAGAACTCTGAAATGATTACCGTTAAAACGATGAATATCCCCCTTATTCACCCTATAAATGAGACTTTCACGGTCGAGTTAAGCAATCATAAATGAACAGGAAAAGCCTAGCTTCTTGTAAGCTAGGCTTTCGCATACTGATTGGCTTCATGGTCTTTAACTAGCGAGATAATCTCAGCTGCCGGAAGCGGTCGACTAAAATAATAGCCTTGATATTCATGGCACGATTGTTGTTGAATGAATTTCAGTTGATTCTTTGTCTCAATACCCTCTGCAACAACGTTTAAATTTAATTTAGAAGCCATGTTGATAATTGTATCCACTACAGCTTGGTCTTTCGTATTGTAATCCACCGTCCTAATAAAGGAACGATCGATCTTCAATGTATCGAGAGGGAACTCTTTCAAATAACTCAAAGAAGAATAACCTGTTCCGAAATCATCAAGTGATAATTTAATCCCCATTTCTTTCAACTTCTCCAAGATGGGCCGTGCCCGATTAAAGTTCTGCACAACACTTTCTGTCAACTCTAACTCTAAATAATGTGGTGCGAGTCCTGTTTGTTCAAGGACTCGTTGGATAGTTGAGATGAATGTTGGCTGATTAAATTGAACGGCAGAAATGTTTACAGAGATGTGTGTGAACGAGTATCCTTGTTGAAGCCAATCATGAAATACGGTACAGGCTTGAAGGAGTATTTGTTCTCCTAATGGAATAATCAAGTTCGTTTCTTCAGCCAAAGGAATAAATTCCGCCGGAGACACGGTCCCGAGGGTCGGATGATTCCACCGAACGAGCGCTTCAAAACCGTTGACCTTTCCCGAGCTGACGTCTACTTTGGGTTGATAATAGAGCTCCATCTCTTTGTTCTCCAAGGCCTTTCTGAGACCAGTCTCTATCACCATCTTCTTAGAAATGGCGTCGTTAATTTCTTGTGTATAGAAGAAATACCGATTGCCACCCTCTTTTTTCGCTTGGTACATCGCTGTATCTGCATGGGTAATCAAGGCATCTGACGTACCATCTTCTGGGTAAAGACTAATCCCAATTGATGGGGTACTATAAAGTTCAATCTCCTCCACCCAAATGGGTTCCCGATAAGCGGATATAATCTTATCTGCAATTAGACCAGCTTGATAATGGGTAGTTTGGGGAAGAACGACTACAAATTCATCTCCACTTTGTCGAGCTAGAGTGTCCTTTTCTGTTAGACAGGATTTCGTTCGCTTAGCTATTTCAATTAACAATTTGTCTCCTACACGGTGACCATAGACATCATTAATTTGTTTAAAGCGGTCAAAGTCGATAAACATCACAGCCACTTGTTCATCGTGTAATTTAGCCTGGGAGACACAGGAATCAATTTGTTCAAGAAGCATTCGTCGGTTCGGCAACTCCGTTAAATCATCTTGATAGATGAGCTTTTGAATCTGTTCTTCCGCTTCTCTCCGCTCCGTAATATCCCGAATAATGCCAGTATAGTACGTATCCTCTGAGCTATGGAACGTAGAAAGCGATAGTTCGATGGGAAAGCGCTCTCCACTTGAACGAACGCCTTCTAATTCAACTGTCTTCCCGACATACCTCTCCTGGATACGCCGGGGGGATTCCGAGTGGTGCGTTTCTTCATCTTGAAGCGCCGTAGGTACCACCTTAGCAAATGATTCGTGCATGATAGCTCCGCTTGTATATCGAAAGATTTGTTCAGCCGCTTCATTCCATGCAAGAATTTCACCTCGTTCGTCCACGGTCACGACCCCATCATTTGCAGATTCAATAATTGAACGGTACATTTGATCTGCCATCTTAAGACGCAAGGAAGTCGATTCAACTTTCGCTTCGTACTGTATGAGCGTAATCATAAACGCTATAATGAACATAATTCCTGCCGCAATTAAGTATCCCAATGTTACTGGTTCAATAATAGTACTGTCATCGACGACTACAGCGCTCGTCTGGTGATAGAAGGTAGCAGATTCCATCCCGGTATAATGCATCCCTGAAATAGCAATCCCCATCACCACCGCACTTACCCAAGAGAACCAATGATAAGGCTTCTTAGCACGTTCTCCTTTAGAAATGTACCCAAACAATTGAAGCGCCACGAATGACGCAAACCACGCAATCGCAACGGATGCAATTACAAGACGATTGTCATACACAATCGTGGCGCCCATCTGCATGGCTTCCATCCCCACATAGTGCATCGACGTAATGCTAAGGCCAATTAACGTTGCTCCAACAAAGTTATATCGGATACGGTCGTATCCTCTGCTAATAATATAGAGAGCCACAAAGCTTGATCCAATGGCACACAAGATACTTAGAATTAGCAACCAAGTATCATAGGTGACAACCATATCCATTTCATAAGCAAGCATCGCTACGAAATGCATGGACCAAATACCAGCTCCAAAGGTAAGACTACCTCCAAATATCCACATGTATCGTAACATTCCTCTGGAACGTACGAGACGTTTAACGATTTGTAATGCTGTATACGAGGACATGATGGACACTGCAATGGACAGGATTACTAACCAAACGTTATAGACTCCTTCCATCTCCATTAAACCCTCTCCTTTCTATCCAGTTGACCCCGACATGATTAAGAATCTTAATCACAGCATGTTCTAGAAACGAACACGCCTTACAATAGAGTCTTCGTGCACTTACAGGTGATTCATACTCTTCGAACTCACCTACGCTGCCATATCATGTTGATAGGTACCTCTCGATTATCCTTAAAGAAACGGAAAAAATAAACTCTTTTTCTACAAAATTTATAAGAAGTTTAAAAATAGTGAACAGGTGAGAGACGATTCTCTCAACTGCCTTTGAAATTCTTCTGTTATCGCATTCAAGGGGGGTCAATACAATAGAGAAAGGGACCACCGCATTTCATACACGGTAGTCCCTTTCTCTATTGAATCGCCTTATATGTCTTTCCTAAACTTTCAAAGCTTTCATCAGTTGTTGTCACAAGTATTTTGGTTCCAATTGGAATATTGTCGAATAACCCTTCCACATCTTTATTATTCATACGTATACAGCCATTTGATACATACTTCCCAATGGACGAAGGGTTATTCGTGCCATGCACCCCATAAATTCGACCATCTGTATCTAGTGCGTCAAAGCCAATCCACCGTGAGCCTAGAGGATTTCTAGGATCCCCTCCTGGGATATTCTTTTTGCGATAGTATGGATTTTTGGCTTTCACTGTAATCGTATGAAGTCCTTCTGGGGTCAATTCTTCCGTCTTTCCTGTGCCAACGGGATATACGCCTTGAACGGCACCATCATTAATATACGCAAGTTCATTTGTTGCTTTATTTACGATTAGAAATGGATATCCAACAGCAGGGTTTTCGCCGACCGGCCATATTGGGGAAACGGTTAGTAAAATAAATACGAGCAAGCTCTGCATACCATCACCACTTTCGGTTCCTTTAGCATAGCTTGCCCGATTTGAAATTAGATATCGCTCTTTTTAAACAATCGCTTAATGATTAAATATTGTTCAATTGTATTTAACAATGAAAATAACGTTGCCCGTGTCTCAAATTCTTCCCTTGACTTCGGCAATTCCGTTTCTCGGAACGTTTCCTTCATATCTCGAATCTGTTCGAGAAACAACACTGCTGTATTTCCTGGATGTACAGAATCTGATAGCTCTTCAAAGAAATCTGCCATAATCATACTTTGTTGATTGGCACTTGGAACACGCGTGATTAATGCAAGCATCCCTTCTAACAGCTCGAATTGCTTCTGTCTCATTTGAAAGTAATGATAATAAGGATGATGATTGCGAAGCAGGTGATTCTCAACATCTTTAAAGGCAATGGACTTCGCTTTCTCTAATAAATCTGCTGTTTGTGTGATTTCTGTTCCCGTCCACTGCAAGTCTCCAGTCCGTAAGAAAGCAGCAATCTCTTTTAGAATTTTGCTGAAGTTGGCTTCGATTTGCTTTTGCTTTGTATGTAGATCTCCTTCAAGGCTAGGCATGTAGACGTTAAATAATACAGCCACACCAATTCCAACAACAATGAGCATAAATTCATTAAGCAACGTACTAACAGTAATGGTACTTGCTCCATAGAGGTGCAAGATAATGACAGAGCTTGTCACAATTCCTTCTTGAATCTTTAGCTTTACCGTAGCAGGGATAAAAACTAATAGCATAAGACCAATGATGTACGGTTGGTAGCCCAAGAATTCGAAGAACAGATAAGACAGCCCCATTGCAAGCATACAGGCGAGAAACCGACTAGACGCACTTGTGACAGACCGTTTTCTCGTATTTTGTATACACAATATAGTTAGGATTCCGGCTGAAGCAAAGTTCGTCAATGATAATAATTCTGCAATCCAGATTGCAATCGGAGTTCCAATAGCTGTTTTTATTGTCCGATATCCAATTTTCACGATGGTCCTCTCCTAAACGATAAAAAGATGGTCATAGCAGACCATCTTCTTTATATTTCTTCGCAATGTTCGTCAAAGATTGATTGAAGCTTGCCAACTACTTCCATCGGCTGGAATCCCTCGATATCATGACGCTCAACCATTGTCACAATCTTTCCATCTTTAAGTAAAGCAAATGATGGAGAACTTGGAGGAAAGCCTTCAAAGTATTCGCGAGCACGTTCCGTCGCTTCACGGTCTTGACCAGCGAATACAGTCACAAGTCTGTCTGGTCGTTTATCATAGTGAATGGCATGCGTTGCTGCTGGACGTGCAACGCCTCCTGCACAGCCACATACAGAATTAATCATCACAAGTGTAGTCCCTTCTTGTTGAAGAGTCTCATCTACTTGTTCTGGAGTCGTTAACTGTTCGTAGCCAGCACGCTCAATTTCCATACGAGCTTGACCTACGATATCATCCATAAAAATATTAAAGTTATTCATCTACATGACTCCTTTTTCTAGAGTTCGTTCCATCCATTATCATACCAATTTCTGCATAGGCTTTCAATCGAAAAGAGCGCGGTTTTCGAGCTCTTTCACGTGGAGTTGCTGGTCTGCAAATTGCCGATATGTAGCATGGGTGCGGTACAATTCTTCATGGGTCCCCTT
This sequence comes from Pontibacillus halophilus JSM 076056 = DSM 19796, assembly GCF_000425205.1. Taxonomy (GTDB): domain Bacteria; phylum Bacillota; class Bacilli; order Bacillales; family BH030062; genus Pontibacillus_A; species Pontibacillus_A halophilus. Next base: position 125,772 of record NZ_AULI01000010.1, read on the forward strand.
CCCAGTGATTGCCCCCTGGTCTAGAAAAATGAGCTGATCTGCGTTTACGACTGTAGAAAGACGATGTGCAATCACAATGGTCGTTCGGCCTTTCATCAAGTTATTCAAAGCCTGTTGGACCACTTGCTCCGCTTTACTATCAAGACTTGACGTTGCTTCATCAAGGAGAAGCAATTCAGGATCACGAATAAGGGCTCTGGCAATACCAATCCGCTGTCTCTGTCCGCCTGACAACTTCATCCCACGTTCCCCTACCTCTGTGTCATATCCATTTGGCAGTTGTTCGATAAACTGGTCTGCATAGGACATAACTGCAACCTGTCGAAGCTCCTCTTCTGTTACGTCTCTTTCCACCCCATACACAATATTCTCTCTAATCGTACCTGATAGAATAGGACTCTCTTGTGAAACATATCCGATTCTCTTTCTCCACTCTGCCAAGTCGTATTCCTGAATTGCTTGTTCCCCATGTCGAATCCCTCCAGACGTGGGACTGTAGAATTGTTCCATCAACGCGAAGAAGGTCGTTTTCCCACTTCCACTTGGTCCGACAAGTGCAGTAGTCGATTGATTAGGGATGGTGAAAGATAAATCTCGAAGCACATCGGACTCGTTCCCGTAGCCAAAGGATACATCGTCGATGACAATGGGTTGATTAAACCCTTCAAATGACACTCCCCCATCATACTCTTCTTCCTCTTCATCCAAGATAAATTGAACCCGCTCCATCGCTCCAACAGCCTTCTGCAGTTGAGTGAAGAAGTTTGTAAACCGGCTAAGTGGGACCACTATTTGGAAGAGGTATAGGATAAATGCTACTAAATCTCCTGCAGTTAACGTGCCATTAGACACTCGATAACCACCATACCCTAAGACAATGACCAGCATCCCCATCATAATAAAGGACATTAATGGGATGACGATTGCCTGGATTCTCGCTTCCTTCAGTCCATACTGGAATAGTGTACGGATGGCCCCGAAGCCATTCTCTTGCTCACGGCTTTCCGCATTCGATGCTTTAACAAGGCGAATCTCTGACAACACTTGGCTTACAAGGGATGTAAAGCTTGCAGTCTCATCTTGGAGTGACTTTGAAATCTTATACATCTTACGAGCTAGAGGAACAATGACTCCAATCGCAAGAGGCACAGTCACAAGCATAACAAGCGTCATCTGCCAATCTAAGTAGATTAGAATGGCAACAGCACCAATAATCGAAATGATTCCAGTGAAGAAGTCAACTAGGTGGTCGGTTATCAGGTTCTTGACGATACTTGTATCATTTGTAATTCGACTAATTAATTCTCCTGATTTGTTGTCATCATAAAACGGTACGCGTAAGGAAAGGTGCTTCTTCCATAACCGCTCCCTTAGTCTCGCAACAAGTTGTTGGCCGATATAATTTAACAGATAAATTGAGACTCCGTTAGCAATCGACTGCAGCACAAATACAATGACTAACCCAACAATCATCCATGTCTTTATATTCTGGATGTCAAATCCATCTACAAATGATTTCGTTAGCATAGGAATAAGTAAGCCCACAATGGTTGCCACGACGCTCAACGTCACAGCAATTAGCATACGAGCTACGCTTGGTTTCGTTTCTCGAATAAGCTTGATAAATGATACAACGGTCTGTTTATTCATACAGTTTAATTCCGTCTTCCCTTCTATGTATACCTCTCTTTACTTTACCCCTTTTCTTTATGTAGGACAATTTATGAATGTTAGCCAAATCAAGCGGTTGAATTGAAAGATAAAATAGAATTTTCAAAATAATTGTTGACGTAGTTTTCTTCATGGCCTATAATCCTAATCAAGCACAACACGTGCTCACAATTTCATAGCTCTTATCGAGAGAGGCAGAGGGACTAGGCCCTACGACGCCCAGCAACCATCAAGTGTAAGTATCACTTGAAAAGGTGCTAATTCCTACAGGTCAACGTTGATCTGACAGATAAGAGGAGGACGAATCGTACAACACAACCTCTTCTTAATGAAGAGGTTTTTTTATTTTCTCCTCCCCCTTCTGTACCTGTTGTGACCTAGGTAGCTTTGTTTGGTTCAGAGAATTAAAAATTATCTGAGGAGGAACTTCTTTATGTCATTACCTTTCCACACGTACAAACCAGATACGCTTAGTCTACACGGTGGACAGCAACCGGATCCAACTACAGGTTCTCGCGCTGTGCCGATTTATCAAACGACCTCTTATGTATTTAGAGACACAGAACACGCGCAGAATTTATTTGCATTAGCGGAACCTGGGAACATTTATTCAAGGATTGGGAATCCAACCGTTGATGCGTTTGAACAGCGAATTGCATTGTTAGAGGATGGTGTCGCGGCAGTAGCCACATCTTCTGGAATGGCAGCCATTACACTCGCCATTTTAAATGTGGCAGAAGCTGGGGATGAAATTGTTGCGTCTACTCACCTGTATGGAGGTACCTACAATTTACTAGCGAATACGCTACCTCGTTATGGAATAAACGTCACATTCGTAGATGGTGAGGAACCGGCTCGATTTAAAGATGCAATCACTTCGAAGACGAAAGCCATCTTTGCTGAAACGATTGGCAACCCTAGCTTGCATGTGCTCGATATAGAAGCTGTTGCAGACATTGCACACGAAGCAGAAATTCCACTTATCGTAGATAATACCTTTGCCACTCCGCTAGGGTGCCAACCTTTAAATTGGGGTGCAGATGTTGTGGTCCACTCGGCAACAAAGTGGATTGGTGGACATGGTACGACGATTGCTGGTGTCGTGGTCGATGGTGGAAGATTTAATTGGAACAATAAGAAGTTCCCTGGATTTACTGAACCGGATCAAAGCTACCATGGGATTCGCTATGGAGTCGATGTTGGTTCAGCTGCATTTGCAACGAAACTGCGCGTTCAACTCCTTCGTGATATTGGGGCAGCTCTTAGTCCTCACAGTGCTTTCCTGCTGTTGCAAGGAATTGAAACGTTACCACTAAGACTCACAAGACATACCGAAAATGCGCAATGGATTGCTGAGCAATTAAACGAACATCCAGGTGTTGATTGGGTCAGTTATCCAGGACTCGAGAATCACCCAGCTCATGAGTTAGGAAAGAAATACCTATCAAATGGATTCGGCTCAATTGTCGTATTTGGAATACGAGGTGGGCGTGAAGAAGGACGAAAAGTCATTGATTCTATCAACCTATTCTCACACCTAGCGAATGTTGGAGATGCGAAGTCGCTGATTATTCATCCTGCTTCCACGACCCACCAGCAGTTGAACGAAGAAGATTTAAGAAAGACTGGCGTACGTGAGGAAATGATTCGACTGTCAATTGGTCTAGAAGACCGAGAAGATTTGTTACAGGACTTGACAGACGCCATTGAGAAAGCGACCGATACAACCAAACCTCCAGCGAAGAGCCCAAACGACTTAACAGACTTGCATGTATTAGCTTCTTCGCTATATAGAGATGAATCAACTGTTCGTCCAAAGTCGATTGCAGTAGTTGGCGCAAGACACGTATCAGACCCTATTGTTCTTACTAGCCTAACGAAACTAGCGAGGCTTGGTTTCCATGTGAAGTTCTTGGATGATGCGCCAGACGAATTTGAGCACTTCGAAACCATTTCTAGTCTGAATGAAGAGGATATTATCTACATCCTAGCAGAAGAGGATGAGGCATTCACTCGTATTCAAGAAGCCCGTCAATCCATCATTCTATCAAACAGAAAGCTCGTCTCGAATCCTACCTTCCATGTGTATGAAGAGATTGATGCTTATGAAGTAGCCATTCAACTTAGAACGACAGGTACCATTACTGATGTAGTCACAACCTAAGAAGGGGATCCCCCCTTCTTTCCTCTTAAGCTTCGCACCACACCTCCGTCAGCTTGACGGGCGAGGCAAGAGTGGGAACGATTTCATAATTCGATCGTACGGGAGGAATGACATGGCCACAATTAAAATTGCACTACTCGGGTTCGGCACAGTTGGGAGAGGTGTCTATGAGGTAATTCAATCTCATCAGAACACGCTATACGAACAAACCGATTCTCACATCGAAGTGAGCGCTGTTCTCGTTCAACATCCCAACCAGCAACGGGAGCTACCTGAACACATACTTGTAACAGACTCGATAGAAGACATTCTAAAGACAGACATTCACATTGTTATTGAAGCCATTGTAGGAGAGAATCCTGCCTATCCTTATTTGAAACAGGCAATCGAGAAAGGATGCCATGTCATCACGGCTAACAAAGCGATGTTTGCTAATCACGGTGATGAATTAAATCAACTCGCTACAGAACATGGTGTCAAGGTCGGCTACGAAGCAACAACCGCTGGCGGTATTCCAATCATCCGAACGTTACAGCAACTTCGGGTGAATCAAGTACAGCGGATTGAAGGAATCCTGAATGGAACGTCTAACTATATCCTCTCTAAGATGGCAGATGAGCAGCTAGAGTTTGATGATGCTTTGGCACAAGCTAAGGAGTTAGGCTATGCAGAAGCAGATCCAGCTAATGACATTGAAGGGCTTGATGCCTTTTACAAGCTTATGATTTTAAGCGATACCGCTTTCTCCAGTCAGCCAGATTGGTCGGATGTGATGATTAACGGAATTAAAGGCATTACGTTAGACCACATAAAAGAAACGATTTCTTCCGGTAAAGTCATTAAACATGTAGCAACAATCCAGAATGAAGATGGTGCGCTCAGGGCATCTGTCCAACCAATGCTCCTTAGCCCTGATCACCCGCTTGCTTCTATTAAAGGTGTCGATAACGCCATTACCATCGACACAGACTTGCTCGGGAAGGTTACCCTACAAGGTCCTGGAGCTGGTCGTTATCCGACTGCAAGTGCGTTACTCGAAGACCTTGTATCTGTAGTAAAAGAAGAAGTTCAGACGTCCGTGCCCTATCGCTTACAGAAACACTTACAAATTGTGAAAGGATGATTGAATATGAAACGAAGCTTAGAACAACGACTGCAAGACGGCCCTGTAATTTGCGGAGAAGGTTATTTATTTGAACTTGAACGAAGAGGTTATCTTCAGGCAGGCTCTTTCGTTCCAGAAGTTGCACTTGATAACCCAGAAGCTTTGAAACAAACGTATCGTGACTATATGAATGCAGGTTCCGATGTTGTCCTTGCGTTTACATACAACGCTCACCGAGAGAAAATGCGCATTATTGGGAAAGAAGATTACCTTGAGCCGTTGAACCGTCAGGCAATTCGGCTTGCGAAAGAAGTAGCGAAGGAAAATGAAGAAGAAGAAGCGCTCGTAGCTGGGAACATCTCGAACACGAATGTATTTGACTCAGATGACCAGGCAAGTAAAGATCTCGTTCGCAACATGTTCGACGAAATGGTGGGTTGGTGTAAAGAAGAAGGTGTCGATTTCATCAATGGGGAAACGTTCTATTATTATGAAGAGGCCCTCATTGCGTTAGAAGTTATTCAGAGCCATGGACTTCCTGCTGTAATAACGTTCGGATTGATGGGTGAAAACGTTCTACGAGATGGATATTCAGTCGAAGAAGGTGCTCGTCTTCTACAAGAACAAGGTGCACTCGTTGTCGGCATGAACTGCTTCCGTGGGCCACAAACGATGCAGCCTTATGTCGAGAAGATTCGTCAACATACAGATGGATACGTAGCCGCATTACCAGTACCGTATCGTACAACTGAGGAACACCCTACTTTCTTTAATCTTCCTGACGGTGGATGCTCTTGTCACTTACCAACTGAAACAACGTTCCCTACATCGTTAGATCCGCTGTATACAAATCGTTATGAGTTAGCAGCGTGGGCGAAGGAAGCAAAGGAAAGTGGCGTAAATTATTTCGGTCTTTGTTGCGGCGCCTCCCCTTCCATGTTACGAGAAGTTGCTGAAACTGTAGGACGAGTAGCACCTAACTCAAAATACTCTCCTAATATGGAGAAACATTTCTTATTTGGTACAGACGACACGTTGAAATCACATAACCAAGAGTACCGCTCGAAAGCATAATCGAACAGCCAAGGGATCGTATCCCTTGGCTGTTTAATTATTTATTAGAGGTTCCTTCTGCCCCAATGAACTTGGCTTGTAGTATTAACTAGGAAACTCGTGAATTAGTGGTAACAGTCGTATCCTTTATTATCACAATTCTCCCCTACACTTTTACCTAACGCGACTTACCTAATTTCTAAATATGAATTCTGTTTCGGTGACTCTACTGAAACGGGGTTCGGCTTCTGATTCGTTGATTGGCGTATGACTCGAGCACAGTCATCTAATGATTCTATCAATAATATAAGAGAGACAATCAATTAGTTTATAAAGGCTATTCATTTAAGATTAGGAGCTTCAGTAAGTTCTACCATTGATCTTGATGGACCTAGAATCAAATCTCAGCCCACCCTTCAAAACACAACATTAGAATAATTCCGATAGATTTTGTATGATTTATATAGAACCTGTAGCTTGGAGGAATGTTGGATGAACGAATTGTATACCCCCTTTATAAGAACAGAGCGGCACAAGGCCCTCTTTATGAAAGTTGAAGAATTGGCTAAATTCGCGAAGAAGTATTCGAAAGAAATGGATGAACAAGCTGATTTCTCACCAGAAGTGCTCAACAAATTGAAAGAGTCAAATTATGTATCATGGCCTTTGTCTCTGCAAGATGGAGGGAAAGAGCTAACCCTTTACGAACTGCTCTTATTACAGGAGCGTCTTGCCGTAGGCGATGGAGCAACAGCTCTTTCGATTGGATGGCATATGAACGGAGTGATGGAACTAAGGGACGAAAGAATGTGGTCAGACGAACTGTATCAATGGCTTGCGAAAGAAGTCGGCACCAACAAGAAAGTATTAAACCGGATTGCGACTGAGCCCGCAACAGGTAGCCCAGCAAGAGGCGGTCGACCTGAAACAACAGCTGTTAAGAATGGAAGCCAGTACGTAATCAATGGGCGCAAAACGTTTACGTCTATGGCTAGCGTATTGGATTATTACCTTGTATCGGCGTACTTGCCAGAAGAAGATGGCATTGGCTGGTTTATGATTGATGCGAAAACGCCTGGTATCAAGGTAGACCCCACCTGGAATACGGTCGGAATGCGTGGTACGGGAAGCCATGACTTACTTCTTTCAGACGTATCCATTTCAGATAAATACCTTGTAGAAACTGGCAGGAACAAAAGCACGACTCCTAAAGGATGGTTGATGCATATCCCTGCTTGTTATATCGGAATTGCCATTGCTGCACGTAATGATGCGATTGAATTCGCTAAGAATTTTCAGCCTAATACGTTAAACACTCCGATCTCAGAAGTGCCCCACATCCAAGATAAAATTGGTCAAATGGAACTAAAGCTCCTTCATGCTCGTTCCTTTATGTACAGCGTTGCTGACCAGTGGGATCGTTACCCCGACCAAAGAGAGAGGTTAGGTCCATCTATACAAGCGGTGAAAACCGTCGTTACAAATGCAGCTACTGAAATCGTGGATTTGGCAATGCGCATCGCAGGAGGACGGGGGCTATCGAAAGACTACCAGTTTGAGAAGTATTACCGTGATGTGCGCGCAGGGCTTCATAATCCTCCAGCAGACGATTCTGTCCTAATGAATTTAGCCAAGCATGCTCTAAACGAACATGAATAAACGGACTCCTATAGGAGTCCGTTTTCTTTATTTAGTGATTGTTCACTATCTGTCATTAATCGCTTCTCAAAGAAATAGAACGCCAACAGGTTTATAAATCCGAAACATAAACTACCTATCACCGCCACTTCAGAGCCTTTGGTCATATTCTCAATCGATGACCACTCAACTCCTTGTAACCTTAACAGTTCTACCGCTTGCCAAATATAAATACTTCCAAGAATTGACAGAAAACTCGCAATGGCTCCTACAATTAAGAATACCAACGCCACAAAGGGAATCGGGTTGCTCTTTCTTGTCTTCTTAATACCAAGTATAGAAGTAATCAATAACAAAACCATTCCCATCATGATGTAAACGCCTACAGTAAATAGCATCAATCTTCCCGCCCTTCTCCTACTCTATTTGTCTAGTCTATGAGAAGTATGGCGGTTTCATACATTGTGTATACCTAGATAAACGAACAAACCAATGGGAGCACCTCCGAATAGAATAGAAACGAAGGCAATGAAAAGGAGGGTGAGAGCATGCCCAAACGTCAAACGCGTCCATCGTCCCCGTTCAAGTTCTGCTTATTCCCAGGTTACCGCTATTGCGGACCTGGATGTTCAGGACCAGGGGCTCCCTTCAACGGTGCCGATGCTTGTTGCAAAGCACACGATGAATGTTATCGAAAGCATGGAAGGTCTTGCTTATGTGATTTAAAGTTCATGCGGTGTCTCGAGTCTCGTATAAATCCCCACACACGAGAAGGCCGCCAAGCCAGACTCATGCACAACTACATGAGACTACAAACCCGACGTTGCCATGAATTATAATAACAAGGTAAATCGAATAACTTTGGACAGCAAAATCACACAAGAAAACGCAGAGGAATATCAACCTCTGCGTTTTTGATGTTCTAATGACTTGTTTTTCAACTAAAGCACCCTTTAGTTAAAGAAGCTAAATAGCATTTTCAACTTATAACTAAAGCAAAGTGCTCAATTATTCAAGGCGTGATTTCCATTTTTTAATGTAACTCTCGATAATTTGTTTTTTATCCAAATTATCTTTAAAGGACGGGAAAATAAATGTTTCATATAAAGACAAATAGTAACTAGGGGCAATTGTTTTCAAAGTGCAATACTCATAATAGAGGTTTTCTTTAGTATCGTACTCCGTCCAATGTTCTAAGTATTCAATAAGTAATTGCTCGGCTTCAGTATTTGAAAAAAATTCTTTCACTTCTTCTAACAGCACTATAATACTAAGAAAAGGATGTGAAATTGTACTGTCTGACCAATCGTAAATCTTAGGTTCATTATTATGAATAATAATATTTCCACCAAAGAAATCCCCATGTTCTATTGTGGATGGTATATTTGTAGATTCTATTCGATTACATTTACTAAAAATTTTCGGAAGTCGACTAATAAATTGAGAGTAGGTGTGATCTGTTATGTATTTTGTCTCGTGTAAGCTATCTAACGAAGATTTAAGGTACTCTCGAATAATGGTTGATACTGATCTTTCAGGACAATCCATTCCTTGTAATTTGGTAACATGCGAAACTGATTCTTTTTGTATTTTTGCTAATTGTGTTTTGCAAGAGAAAAGTACATAATAATGCAATGAAAAATACATAAGCTTGCCAGCCGATATTTTTAGTAGTTTTGTCTGGATAATGCATGGCTAACCCGGTAGCTATCTCCTGAAAATGTAAGTACATGAGCGTGGTGTATGACACGATCAACTAAAGCTGCTGTTAGCCTCGAGTCTACAAATATTCGATTCCACTGACTAAATTCCAAATTTGAAGTGATAATGATGCTCTTCTGCTCGTACCAATCGGTGATGAGTTGAAATAGAAGCTCGGCTCCTTCTTTACTGAATGGAATGTATCCCATCTCATCTAAAATAATTAGATCTACT